>DAOSIN010000104.1:0-6579 GCA_035366675.1 Salinivirgaceae bacterium
CATTAGGCATTTTTGAGTACGAGCATACTTTTTTGACTCAAATTATTATTGTTTTGGGAGTATTTCTCGGTGCTGCATTTTGGTGGCTTTTGTTAACAGGTTTCGTTAACCTTTTCAGACACAAGTTTCGCTTAAAACAACTTTGGTGGATGAACAAAATTTCAGGCGGAATAATAATAATTCTAACACTTATTGCTGCAATAGGCATGTACTTATCGAGTTAAAAGTTTGTAAAATTGAAAGTAACTAACAAACTGAACATCAATTAATTGTTCACTTCGACAAACTCAATGCACTGCTTCGACTATGCTCGGTATACCGCATTGCTAATTGCAAAAAAAGAGTCGACTTTTTTCAAGCCGGCTCTTTTTTCTTTATCCTCAATATGTTATACCAATTTTAATTTAAAATTAGTCCATTTTTTTTAATTTTTACAATTGTAAATACTGATGTTACAGACACATAGTCCAAAAGAGCGATAGCGAGGTTTGGTATAGTAGCTGTCCAATCGGTATTAGATTATTTCTTGATAAATCTGTGTACTGTGGTTTCGTTAGCTCCAACTATTCTTACAAAATAAGAACCTGAACTTAACATTCCAACATCAATAGTAGTTGTTACATTATCGGTTTTCATTCTGCTAACTAATGCTCCGTAAATATTATATATTTCCATAACAACTTCATCGTTAGAACTGCGCTCTATTGTTAATGTTCTCTCAATTGGGTTAGGATATAGTAGTACAATACTCTCTACTGCAACTCCCTCAACTCCTACCGTCATATTTAAATTAACTATTTGGGCGGAACTTTTAACAACTATACTACCTTCACAATCATCATATCCTTCTTTTGTGGCGGTATAAGCATAAGTTCCACTAATTAATTGTATAATAGCTCTACCCTGTACATTGGTTGTCAAAACAGTATCAGCAACATTAATTGTTACTCCTTCCAAAGGAGTACCATCATCTACAGCACGGAAAGTCACTTTACATATGCTACGTACCATTTCTAATTCAACTGTCTGAGCAGTATTTTCTACAACAATATTGCCTTCATAATCATCAAATCCTTCTTTTGTAGCGGTATAAGGATAATTTCCATTAATTAATTGTAAGGAAGCGTTACCCTCTCCATTAGTTGTTATTACAGTATCAGCAACGTTAATTGTAACTTCTTCCAAAGGTGTACCATTATGTGCAGCATGAAAAGTTACTTCATATGGGATAGACATTGTCACTTCAACTATTAGACCAGCATTATTAACAACAAAAAAGCCTTTACCAACGTATCCTTCTTTTGTAGCAGTATAGGCATAGCCTCCATTAACTAATTGTAAAGTAGCATTGCCTTGTGCATTGGTTGTTGTTACATTATCATCAACATTAATAGTTACTCCTTCCATAGGTGTACCATTATGTGCAGCATGAAAAGTTATTTCATATGTACCTGATTCCTCCATTGTCAGTTCTGTTTTTTCTGCATTTAGCACTTGCACATTGTTTAACGGATTCATATAATTTTTGGTAACAAACGCAACAACATCCATATTCTCTGCATTCCATCCTGTTGGCAGGGTCGCTTCAGCAGTTACACCGTAAGCATTTCCGTGCCAAACAATTTGTGTACCAACTGCATCATTCATAACCTTTCTAATCAAATTGTTGTGTATATAGGTACCACCTGCCCCATTTTGTGTAGTAGATGTAATATTATTCTCTAATAAATAAATAACTACATACAAATCTTCTGCCGAAGGAGTACCGCTTACATCTTCACCATAAGCTGTAATTTTTACTTTGCGGTCTGTTGCAATAGTATTTGCTTGAGTAATATTTACTGAAATAGATGTAGGTGTGTTTAATGCTTGTCTAAAATAGTTGGCAATACCTGTTGTAGTTGTAGGAATTCCCATAACAGGAGCACTACCTTCTATGATGGTTCTGTCAAGCATCATAGCGGGAGCATAAGTACCTCCTGATCCATAAAGTCTTAAATAGCTTTGAGATTCAGGAATAGTATAACTGTCTGTATAGAAACCTGCATGATGAGCTACCCAATGAACTTTACCTGCAAACTCTGGTTGCTCGATTACAGATTTAATGCGTGCAGCTCCACCGGGACAATATCCGCACAATTCTGTAGTAAATTGTTCTAATAGTACTTTACGTTGAGCAACTAAAGCTGGGACTTTTGCTGTAACAGGAACATCAACAACAGAACTAATCTCTTGATTTTCACCTAATGAAACTTCTTCGATTTGAGCTATATTGTTAGATATGGCATCTTCGCCTGAAAGCAACAATTGGGCGAATAAACTGTTGCACATAAAGATGGCAACCAATGTTAGAAATAGTACATTTTTTTTCATAAGTCTATAAATATTAATTTATTAATTAAGTGTTTACGTTTTTTAGTTAAGAGCATACAAATGTACTACATGTTCTTTTAAACACTTTTTTTTATAACACTACAAAACCAAAACATTCACATATTCGGCTATAAATAAATGTTCTTGATAAATCATAAATTTTTCTTAGGAACGTTAGCATACAATCCAGTATAGTGGCACTAAATGGGTAAATGTACACTATAAAATGGACTGTTGATTTATTTTCAGCCCGCTAATTACAAATGCACTTTGATAATTGCTAATTGCTGGTTGACAAGGCTTATAAAATATTTCTTTCTTTTTTTATAATATCGTACGCCTGATTTATTTTCACAAACTTTTCATTAGCCGCCTTTTTAAAATCATTACCCAAATACTCAACCTTATCGGGATGATATTTTACAGCCATTTTCCTATATGCTTTTTTAATCTCATCTTCACTTGCAGATGGAGTTATTTCCAGCATTTCATAAGCCCAGTTGTTGTCAGGAATAAATGTTGATTTTGCCGATTTGAACTCTTCATTTGATAACCCTAATAATTTCGCAATATGCTTTAACAACTCTAACTCTGCTTGCGTAACTGCTCCATCAGCTTGCGATACAGCAAACAGATAATTGAAAAGTTGCAATCTTGAATATTTGTCCATGTTTGTTCTAATCTGTTGACAAACATCATCTACCGGGATATTTTGTTTCAACAGATCGCGCAACATTAAAATAGCCTCTTGTGCTTCCTCGGCTCCAAAGGCTTTTACAAAGAACCTTTTAACATAATTAAGTTCCCCTTTAGTAGCTTTGCCATCAGCTTTCATTACAGCTGATGTTAAAACCAACAAGGAAATAATAAATCCGCCGGGAGTTGTTTTAGTCGTTTTGGTTTGATTTTTATAAACCTCACTTTGTGAGTCTATTACAGAGCCTATAATAAACCCTGCAATGGCACCTAATGGACCGCCAAGAACCCAGCCAAGTCCGCCACCTATCCATTTCGAGAATTTTCCCATAACTTATCGTGAATTTTTAATACTTGATTGATTATCATATCGTTATTATTGTTGCTGATAAAAAAATCAGCAAGTTTTTTTCTTGTTTCATCGTCGGTTTGATTTTGGATTCTCTCTAAAACCTGCTGTTTGCTAATTTTATCGCGCTTAATGGTTCTTTCAATTCTGATTTGCTCATCAGCCATAACAACAATATTTTTATCCAATTGTTTATAAATGCCACTTTCAAAAAGTATTGCCGATTCGTTGATAACGTACGGGCTCTGTTGCTCGTTAGCCCACTTCTCAAAATCTTCCATAACAACTGGATGAACTATTGAATTTAATACATTTAATTTATCTTGATTTGTAAAAACCTCATTAGCAAGAAATTGCCTATTAATCGAATTGTCGCTCAATATTGCTTGCTGCCCAAAAATATCTAATAATTTCGTTCTTATTTTAGCACTATGCGACATTAAATACTTCGCTTTTGTGTCGGAAAAATAGACGGGAACACCAACTGTTTGAAATACTTTGGCTACAGTTGTTTTTCCACTTCCGATTCCACCTGTCAATCCAACGCGAATCATTTTTTTTCGCCAATTAAATATTTTACTTCTCGTGGATGATATGTAACGTTTCTTATATGTTCGGGTAGTTCAATCAATTCAACCCTTATTTTCTCATTTATATCTCTTGCACTCATTTGGTTGTAATCGACAATAACTGTAAAACTATTTACTGTAATATTTTCATATTTATCAATTCCAATCCTGTATGTAACAGTTGTTTGGTCGGGAAAAAGCATTATATTAAATCTATCGGGAGCATTAAGCACTTTTATAGGTAATTTTATTGTGGCTTCGGTAAACTTTTCCGCATCTACACAGATTTTAACCTCTGGCTGCTCGCAGATAAACACTCCGTTGTCATCGAGGTTTACGGTAAATTCAGTTAATGAGTTTATTTTTTCAATTTTGATATACTGAGTTCTAATTTTCTTGACTGTATCCATAACATTTTGTGGACCACCAACTTCTACGCTATCGGGAGTTATTTTTAAATTTCCTTTTTGCCAAAATTGCGGTTGGAATGACAAATCGCCTTTAAAACTTACCGGCAACTTTTTAAAAACAATAGTTGAAAACGAGGCACTTATGGTTCGAGGATATATATCGAGTATCGTAAATTCACTTCCGTAATACTGTTCCATATGTTTTTGAGCAAGTTGCGTAATTATTTGAAACGAAATCTCCTTGCCAGCTTTTTGATTTGAAAAATATTGTTTAATATCGAACTTAAAAGGCGTACTGCGTGATGTAATCTTATGACGCATAAGAGAAAATCCTTGTCCCGAAGCCTGTATAGTTAATTTTTGGGGTAGTTGCTGATTACTTTTAAATTCGCGTGGAACACCAACAAAACTAACAGGGACTTCTAATTCGGTAACGTAATCTTTAGATAGTGCATTTAAAAACCAAAGAGTTGCGCTGATAACAAGAAAGAACAAGAAAATAAAAATACGATTATCGGCATGCCTTATTCGTATTCTAAGTTTGTAATAGCAACGTTTTAAGCTCTCTTTCTTTTTCATTTCTTGTTTACAATATCTCGATTAATTTCTCAATTTTACTGCGGTCTTGATCAACTTTCTTTGCAGGTTACTTTTGCAATTCTTTTAACTTGATTTCTAATTTATCTATTACATATTGTTCAAATTCTGTATCAAAATCTATCTTAAACTGATTTTTATACAAATCTATCAATTGTTGCAATTCGTGTTCTTTTTTCGAAATAAAATAATAATCTGCTAAGCTAAACAGAGCAATGGGATAACCATAAAATACAACTCCTGATATGCGGGGAAAATTATTCTCTTTAATGTTTCTGTAACAATTAAAGTTTTCTTCATCTTTGAAAAGTTGTTCAAGTTTGGAAACATCTAACTGATACTCAGTATCTTTTGTTTTAACTGGTGTCAATTTTGAAACAAGTCCACAATTTTGAAAATACTCATTCAGACCACCGTAAAAAGTTGTATCTGGTGCAGCATTGGTAAAATAAATAGGGCGTTCTGCAAAATTATCTTCAACTATCTGTAAAAGCATGGCACGTTGCGGACTTAGCAATGTTCTTCTCGTTTTTTCTTCCCCTTCAATTTTTGAGTGCATGCGCCACGATTGCAAATCAGGTGCAACAGCCCATTCCATTTTAAAATCTTCGGACAACCCAAACTTTAATCTATCCGTCTGCGAAATTTCTATGTCAATGGTTGTCTCTCGCCATTTATACGGACGGATATCCATTATTTGCTTCTCTGTAAGTCCTATATTTACTTTTTTAAAAACGCCTTTCAATCCGTTTTTTATAAAATTAACATACCAGGGCCTATCTATATAAGCAATAGGCATTACAGATATATCTGTTCTAAAATTCTCGCAAATTTGCAAATAGGAACAAACGTTAAAATCTGCATCCCCACCAGCAAAAAGGATTGCATTTTCACTGCAACTCATCAAGTAATTTCTACCATATTCTATTAGCCAATCGGGGAAAGTGCCTTTTTTGAAAGCAAGTTCATAATAATATTTTACTTTCTCTGCATTATAATTTCGCATTTCATTCATGGCAACGGAGCCACATTCTGCCGAATAGAAATATTTAGCATCTCCATAGTTTGGATTTAGCTCAATGGCTTTGTCAAGAAATTTAAAAATTTGTTCTGAAAACGCAAAATCATAACCTTTCAGAGGTCGGCTATCATATGCATTATAATGATTAAACCAACCTAAATAGTAGTAAATCTCGGCATCATCGGGTGATTGTTCAAGTGCCTGTTCTAACAAGATAATAGCTTCATTGTAATGCTCAGACTTAAATTCCTTTAATGCCTGTTCTTTCAAGGATAATTCTTGCGAAAAAACTGTCACCGAAATAATCGTCGCAATCAATAATAAAAGTGGTTTGTTCATATCTTTCAAGTCTTTATTGTTTGCTTCATTTGATTACAATTATTCCATCATGCAAGTTCAAATAGTTAATGTAAGAAGTAAAAAAAGATAGAAAGATGTCCCCTCTCTATCTTTTAAATCAAAAATTTTACTTTTGCTGTCCAATATCCGAATTATCTTTCACTATACCCGACTTTTCAACCTTAATGCGTACATTGTCAGCTATTTCTAACATAACAGTTGTCT
>DAOSIN010000105.1:0-6572 GCA_035366675.1 Salinivirgaceae bacterium
CAACTTCCTTGAGAAACGAAAATATACTTATATTATCTCCGGAGCTATTGTAGTTATATCGTTAGTAGCCTTAGTTACCAAAGGATTTAACTTGGGAGTTGACTTTACCGGAGGTTATTCATATATAGTACGATTCGATAAAGAGGTTACCGTACAAGATGTTCGTGATGCTTTAGAAGAGGAATATGGAACCACGCCTGATGTTAAAACATTCGGAGGCAACGATCAAGTAAAAATCACAACACGTCACTTGATTGACCCCGACCACGAACTAACCGAAGAGGAGATAGCAGAATATCGCACAATATCAGGAAATAACGACCCCGAAAAAACAGTCGAGGTAAACGATATTGTTGAAGCCAAGCTGTATAACGGTTTGTCGCAATTCTACACAGATTTAAGCTATAATGATTTTGTCAGCGATGGACAAAAGTCGATAGGTAGAATGAGTTCGATGAAAGTAGGACCAACCGTAGCAGACGATATTAAAAAATCAGCTATCTACTCAATTATTGCTGCTTTGGCAGTTATTTTCCTATACATTTTGATACGTTTTACAAACTGGCGTTATAGTTTAGGAGCAGTTGTTGGTCTTGCTCACAACGTAATATTAGTTTTGGGATTCTATTCTCTGTTTGCCTACGCAATGCCGTTCTCAATGGAGATTGACCAATCTTTTATCGCAGCAATTCTAACAGTGGTCGGATACTCAATTAACGATACTGTTGTTGTATTTGACCGCGTTAGAGAGTATCTCGGATTGTATAAAAACAGAGAGATAGGTCTTGTTATGAACCAATCATTGAACGCAACATTAAGCCGTACGATAATTACCTCATCGACAACATTTTTGGTACTGTTTATAATATTTGCATTCGGAGGCGAAGTGATACGTGGATTTGTTTTTGCAATGATGCTCGGTATCGCAGTTGGTACATACTCATCGTTATTTATCGCATCTCCAATCACTTACGATTTAATGAAAAGGAAAGCAAATAAAACCGATGAAAGCCAAAAGTAAATTAGAAACGACTTCCTTTCTTTTTAAATATGAAAACTACCCTTCTCGAGCTCTTCGGCAAGGGTAGTTTTGCATTGTTTTTATTTACACTTAAACCCTTAGACTATGATTCAGGCTCAAAATATTGTTAAAAGATACGATACCTTAACCGTTTTGAAAGGTATTGATTTAGAGATAAGTAAGGGCGAGGTCGTTGCAATTGTAGGTCCATCGGGTGCAGGGAAAACAACTCTGTTGAATATTATCGGAACGCTTGATAAACCCGACGAGGGCGAGGTTTTTATTCAAGGAGTTAAAATTAGCACCTTAAAAGATCAAAAACTGTCGGAGTTTAGAAATAGTAACATCGGATTTATATTCCAATTCCATCGTCTATTGCCTGAATTTACAGCTCTCGAGAATGTTTGTATCCCTGCAATGATTGGAGGAGCAAGCCTAAAAAAATCAAAAAAGAGAGCACATGAGTTGTTGTCTCAAATTGGGTTAGAGGAGAGAGTAAATCACAAACCTTCCGAATTATCAGGAGGAGAGCAACAACGCGTTGCAGTTGCTCGTGCATTGATGAACAATCCTTCGTTTATCCTCGCCGACGAGCCAAGCGGAAATCTTGACTCTAAAAACCGCACAGAACTGCATCAACTCTTTTTTAAACTTCGCGATATGTATGGGCAAACTTTCGTGATCGTAACCCACGATAGTGAACTCTCGACAATGGCAGACAGACGAATTGAGATGCGTGATGGACTTTTAATCAACTAAAGTAAATTTTAAGTCATGGCTATTATTAGAGAAGTGCGTGGATTTGTTCCAAAATATGGCGAAAACTGTTTTTTTGCCGAAACAGCCGTAATTGTCGGTGATGTTATACTTGGCGATGAATGTAGTGTATGGTACAATGCTGTACTACGTGGAGATGTTAATTCTATAAGAATAGGAAACCGTGTCAATATACAAGATTGTGCAGTTTTGCATACATTATACCAGAAATCACAAATACATATCGGTAACAACGTTACAGTTAGTCATAATGTTACTCTACATGGCTGCATTATAGAAGACAATGCTTTAATAGGCATTGGAGCCGTGGTATTAGACGATGCCCGAATAGGCAGCAATTCAATAATAGCGGCGGGTTCGGTAGTTTTAGCAGGTCAGGTTGTTGAACCAAACTCTGTTTATGCAGGCATCCCTGCAAAAAAAGTAAAGGAGATAGAGCCAGAGCAGTCGAAAAATATGATTGAAAAAATAGCCAACAACTATTTATTGTACTCAAGCTGGTATAAAGAACAAAATGATTAGTGTTGAGTATTGTTAATTTTTCACAATCAAAAGTCGCACTTTTGCATTGTTATTGCCAATAAATAAAAGTGAGGTTTAACAACGTAGTTTAAATGTTAAAATCGGTAACTTTTTTACTATCTTTGTTCATAAAATATGTTGGAAGACGGAAGCTGGAAGTCGGAATAAAGCAGTAACTTGTTTCATAGAAAGTGTTTATTTGCCAACGGCTAACAGCTAACAGCCAAAAGCTTTTAACTTTTAACTCAATAGCCAATCGTTAATTAATTAAGTTTATATAAAATAGTATAGATATGAAAAAAATATTAGTTGTTGGTGCGGGCGGTCAAATAGGTTCGGAACTTGTTCCATACACGCGTAAAATATACGGTTCGCAGAATGTTGTAGCAGCTGATCTTGATGAAACAAAATGTAAAGCTTTGGCTGAAGCTGGACCGTTCGAAATGTTAGATGCTCTTGATAGCAAAAGATTTCACGAGATTGTTAAAAAATATAAAATTGACACTATCTATAATTTAGTTGCGCTGCTTTCGGCAACAGGAGAGAAAAACCCAACGTTAGCGTGGAAAATCAATATGGGAGCATTAGAAAATAGCTTAGAGATTGCAAGAGAGGAGAAATGCGCTGTATTTACCCCAAGTTCAATAGGAGCTTTTGGACCAAACACCCCAGCCGATAACACCCCACAAGATACCATAATGCATCCAACAACAATTTATGGTGTTTGCAAAGTAGCAGGCGAATTGCTGAGCAACTACTATTTTACACGTTTTGGTGTTGATACTCGTTCGGTGCGCTTTCCCGGAATAATTTCAAACGTAACCCTTCCCGGTGGTGGAACAACCGACTATGCAGTTGAAATCTACTACGAAGCTATTAAAAATCAGCGTTATACATGCAATCTCGAAAAAGGAACTTTCTTGGATATGATGTATATGCCCGATGCTCTAAAAGCATGTGTTGATTTGATGGAAGCAAATCCCGACAAGCTTGTTCACAGAAACTCATTCAACGTTACAGCAATGAGCTTCGACCCAGAAATTATTGCCAACGAGATAAAAAAACATATCCCACAGTTTACAATGGATTACAAAATTGACCCAGTAAAACAACAAATTGCCAATAGTTGGCCCAACAGCCTTGATGACAGCTGTGCAAGAAAAGAGTGGGGCTGGAAACCTACATACGATTTGGCTTCAATGACAGTTGATATGTTGGAAAAAATCAGAGAAAAGAAGAATAAGGGTTTAATATAGTTTGTATTAATTACACATTGATTGCGAATAGGTTGTCTGTCTTAACATGCAATTATTACTGTCAATTTGGCGTATTAATTATTGGTAAAGTTTTTGCAGCAACGTTATAGAATATTTACGAAATTAAAATTTAACATTATGCCATTAATTTGGATCATATTTTTTGTAACAATGGGAGTTAGTTGGCTTATTGGAGCTCAACTTAAGTCTAAATTTGCAGCATATTCGAAAATTCCAACAAGTGCAGGACAGAGTGGTAAAGAGGTTGCCGAGCAAATGCTTAGAGAAAACGGCATTTATGATGTGAAAGTTGTTTCGGTTAAGGGCTATCTTTCTGATCATTATAACCCTAAAAATAAGACTGTTAACTTAAGCCCAGATGTCTATAACGGACGACATGTTGCAGCTGCAGCTGTTGCAGCACACGAGTGCGGTCATGCAGTACAACATGCCAGAGCCTATACTTTTTTGGAGATGCGTTCAGCTCTTGTACCAGTTGTGAGTTTTGCTTCAAAGTGGGTACAGTGGGTAATATTAGCAGGAATATTGTTAATTGAATCATTCCCTGCAATACTTTTCATTGGAATACTTTTGTTTGCACTTACAACACTTTTTTCATTTATAACGCTACCCGTTGAAATTAACGCCAGCCAAAGAGCGTTGACTTGGCTTAATTCTGCAGGAATAACGACATCTGAGTCTCATCCGAAAGCTAAAGAGGCATTGCGTTGGGCAGCTTACACTTATGTGGTTGCAGCATTGTCGTCACTTGCAACGTTGCTTTATTATATTGCTATTTTTATGGGACGTAGAGACTGAGTCAATTAGCAATGTGCAATTAGCAATTAACAATTAATTGGGAACTTGTTATCAATTGCCACGACTTTTAAGTCGTTGGTTGTGTGTTGACACACGTGTTTTGGGCTTTAGCCCAAATTTTGGAACAATTTGCAATTAAGTGGCTGAATATAAAAACATTATAGAGGCGGAGCATGCTCCGCCTCTATAACTAAATTTTTCTTAATTTCTTAATGGTTCAAAAATCAAACTCAAATTCTACAGCCCGTTTTCAATAAACAGTTCCACAAAATCCTGATCATCAGCACCAAAGTGCTTTATTATCCAGCTTTGCAGAAACAGCATAAACTCTTTTATATCAAAAGATTTTCCTGCTTGATACGCTTTACTGAACTTAGTCAACTTGTCGGTAAATAAATTGTGACTTTGTTGATGTTCCGATGCATTTTCATAACCAAACTGTTTAAAGTAACGCTCTTCTGTACTGAAATGATATGATGAAAAATCCGATAAATTTTTAATTATTTCTCTTATCTCTTTTTTGGAACGTTCAGCGATAAATGCTTCATAAAGTTGGTTGACCAATGTTATAATGCGACTGTGTTGTTCGTCTATTTCGTTTATTCCGGTCTCTAATTCTGGGGATTTTTCAATTAAAGGTTCTCCCTCTGGAACCAAAGGTGTAAGCTTGTCTTTGTCTTTAGAGCTTGTCTCTTGAGTGTCTCTAGTAGCCTTGATATTACTATCTGTTTGACTATCCACAGATTGTTTTAATTCCTCGACTTCATTCTCTAATTTTTCAATTAGTTCGCTTTGTGTTTCAATCTTATTCTTTAATTTGATTATCTCTTTTTCTGACTCTTTGGCTTCAAAATCTCTTTTCTGCAGATCGGTTATTTCAAAACCAATTTTTAAAATTTTATATGGCACCTCGTCATCATCTAATATAGGTGTGTATGTCTCAGATAGATATATATCACGCTCATTGTACAATAAGTGTGTTACTCTTTTTTTGGGGATACCGTTTCTTAAATCATTCCAAAAAACCTCATATTCTTCTGGAGCAAGGTTTTTAAAATCGGAGCCGTCTTTATGGTATGTTCCAATAATTTGATCTGCACTTAGTCCGAAAAGTTGTGCCATACCTTCATTGACTGAAGTTATTCGACCGTTAAGATCATATTCTACTGTGCTTGTAGAATTACTTAGTGCTCTAAGTAAACCTCGCATTTCAGACTCTTTTCGTGACGACTCTTCTTGCGTGGCTTGTAATTCTTCAAGATTTTGGCGCATCTCCTCTTCTTGTGCAGAAAGCTCTTCGCGCTGCTGTTGTGATTGATGAAGAAGTTTTTGTGTTTTTTCATTTACACGAACACTTGAGATTGTTGAAGCTACGCTCTCTCCAATCTTTTCAACAAATTCTATTTGATGTTTTTCGATGTTTTTGAATGAAGCAATTTCAATTATTCCATATACCTCATCGTTCAGTAAAACGGGTACTAAAACTAAACACCTTGGGTTTGCTGTTCCCATTCCTGAGGTTATTTCAATATAATCTTCAGGGATATCGGTCAGATAAATTGTCATTCGTTCGTGGGCACAACGACCTACAAGATCTTCACCAATTTTTATACGCTTTTTCACAAACTTTTCGCGGTTATAGGCTATTGCGCTTGTCATTTCAAAATAAACATCCTCTTCGTTGTCATCATTTATTACAAATAAAGCACCTTGATTTGCTTCCAAGTAGTTGACAAGGTTTGACATTAAATGGAAAGAGAGTTTTTTCAAATCATCGTTATTGTTTCTTAGAATCTCACTAAATTTTGCAAGCCCTTCAGTTGCCCATCGCTGTTTTTCGTCTTCGTCCTTTCTTTTTTCGTCCTCTTCTGCTGCAATTTTCAGGCTTTTGCGCATATCTAAAAGTGCGTTGCCAAGAACGTCACCATCTCCTAAAGGTTGGAAATCTTGTTCTAAATTGCCCTTCCCAATCTCTCTCGCAAAGTGAGCGGTTCTGTTTAGTCCTTCTATAAGTTTATTTAAAGATTCGGTCATTTGTCCAATCTCATCAGCTCTGTTTGTCTCTAATTGTTTGACTGAATCTATTTCTCCCAAGGACATTTTTTTCAGCAATTGAGTAGTGTGTTGCATTGATTTACTGATACTTCTGGAGATTTTGAATATAACGACAAATAGAA
>DAOSIN010000106.1:0-6569 GCA_035366675.1 Salinivirgaceae bacterium
GATTTTATCCCGACTGGGCAATGCCAACATTTAACATTATCAGGTTTTTGTTAATTGCATTTATGATTGCAATGATATATCCATACCTTCCAGGTTCAAGTTCAGGCGTTTTTCAAGGAGTTTCAGTATTTGTAGGTCTAATCATTTCGTTAGGTTCGGGTAGCGCAATTGGCAATATAATTGCTGGGCTTGTAATTACATATATGCGACCTTTCAGAATTGGCGACAGAGTCAAGCTTGGCGATGTAATTGGCGATGTGACAGAGAAAACGCCATTTGTAACACGCATAAAAACGCCTCTAAATGAGATAATTACAGTACCGAATTCCACAATTTTATCGTCTCAGGTAACCAATCTCAGCCTATCAGCAAGCGATTATGGTTTAATAGTACACACAAAAATAACCATTGGTTATGAAGTGCCATGGCAAGTTGCTCACGAAGTATTAATGAAAACAGCTAAAGCTACAGAAGGAACAATGAAAGACAAAGAACCATTTGTATTTGAAACTGGTTTAGATGATTATTACAACACGTATCAAGTCTTTGTTTATATTGATGATGCGAGAAAAGCTCCCGGAGTTATTACAAATCTGAATGCCAGTATACAAGATATGCTTTTCCAAGAAGGAATAGATATTGAATCGCCAATATTGATTTCGGAAAGAAAGCAATCGCCAAGATATAAGAAAAAAGAGGAGTAATTGTTGTTAGAGAAGAAATTAAAAAACTGAGATTCAGGATACAAAACGCCAAAAGTATTCGTTATAAACGTAAAATAACTTATATTTGCCACACTTTACCAATAAATTGAATATGACAAATCAAAAAAACTTCCCAAATCAACATGAATCTGACATAACTAAGGATTCTGAGTCAAGGAATTTGATTTTGCATAATGACGATGTAAACACGTTCGACCACGTAATTTCGTCGTTAATTGCAGAGTGCAATCATGAAAGCCATCAAGCCGAACAGTGTGCATTAATAGCTCATACCAAAGGCAAATGCGATGTTATGAATGGCACATACGACGAACTAAACCCAGTTCGTATTTCATTGTTAAACAAAGGATTAAACGTTACTATAGACTAAATGACACCTGTTATCGCAGTTATATTATTGATCCTGACAGGATTTATCCTTCTCCTGCTAGAAATTATGGTTATACCAGGTACAACCATAGTGGGAATTATTGGATTTTTACTATTGGCAGCAGGAATTTGGGTTACGTTCGATCAATTCGGTGTCAATATGGGCTTAATTGCAATTGGCTCAACCTTAGCCGCTTCCGTATTGATATTTATGTTTATTTTCAAAAGCAACACGTGGAAAAAACTGATGTTGAAAGAGAATATCGAATCGAAAGTTGAAGCGTTCGACAAATACGAACCAGAAGTTGGAGAGGAGGGAGTTGCAATATCAAGATTAGCACCTATGGGTAAGGTAGTTGTTAATGGACACGAGTTTGAAGCAAAAGCTCAGAGTTCATTTATAGACGAAAAATCTGTTGTTGAAATTATTGGTGTTGAATCAAACAAAGTAATTGTTAAATTTAAATCATAAATAAAATGGATTTACATTATTTTTTGATCTTTGGAGCAATAGCCATAGTAGCGTTATGGCTTCTTTTTTACCTTATCCCCGTAGGATTATGGTTTAGTGCTCTTGTTTCAGGCGTTAAAATACCACTATTGCAGTTAATATTGATGCGTTGGCGTAAAGTTCCACCAGCAATAATTGTACGCGCAATGATTGAAGCGACAAAAGCAGGTATTCCAATTAACCGAAATGAATTGGAGGCACACTTTTTAGCAGGCGGACATGTCGAGAGAGTAGTACACGCTTTGGTATCAGCCAATAAAGCTAATATTGACTTAACATTTAAAGTGGCAACAGCTATCGACCTTGCCGGTCGCGATGTTTTCGAGGCTGTTCAGATGTCGGTTAATCCGAAAGTTATTAACACACCTCCTGTTGCAGCAGTTGCAAAAGACGGTATTCAGCTTATCTGTAAAGCTCGTGTAACTGTCCGTGCAAATATCAAGCAGTTAGTTGGTGGAGCTGGAGAAGAAACTGTTTTAGCAAGAGTTGGCGAGGGTATCGTTAGTTCAATCGGATCATCAACATCACACAAATCTGTTCTTGAAAATCCAGACAGTATATCTCGCGTTGTTCTTCAAAAGGGCTTAGATGCAGGTACAGCATTTGAAATTTTATCAATTGATATTGCTGACATTGATGTTGGAAAAAATATCGGTGCAGCACTATTGATGGACCAAGCTGAAGCTGACAAAAATATCGCTCAAGCCAAGGCTGAAGAGAGACGTGCAATGGCAGTTGCTTTAGAACAAGAAAATGTTGCTCTGGCACAAGAGATGCGTGCACGCGTTATCGAGGCAGAAGCCGAAGTTCCAAGAGCAATGGCTGAAGCATTCCGAAATGGTAATCTCGGGATAATGGACTATTACCGAATGAAAAATATTGAATCGGATACCCGAATGAGAGATAGTATCTCAAAAGACCCATCAGGACTGTAGAGACGTCACACTATGGCGTCTCCCACCTTAATTTTTTAACCTCTTAATGGTTAAAAAATTAACGAATGCCTTAAAATACAGTATACAAAATACCGTAGAGACGTCACACCGTGGCGTCTCTACCCTTAATTTTTCTTAACTTCTTAATGGTTTAAATCTTACCTAATTTTAGAAGTTTGACTTAATTTATTATGAAAAAAAAGAGCCTAGTTTATGAAAACGTTGAGATTGTTGATATTGCATCCGAAGGAGTTGCAATAGCCAGAGTCGATGGTATGGTCGTTTTCGTACCCTATGTTGCTCCCGGAGATGTTGTTGATATTAGAGTTTCAAGAAAGAAAAAATCGTATGCCAAAGGTGTTGCAATAAAATTTCATAAACATAGCCCTTTTAGAACCGAACCCTTTTGCGAACATTTTGGTCTGTGCGGAGGTTGCAAATGGCAACACTTAGACTACAATAAACAACTCTACTACAAAGCAAAACAAGTAACCGATAATCTTGAACGAATTGCTAAAATGCCGTTCCCTACCCCTCTCCCAATAGTAATGTCTGAGGAACAGAGACACTATCGCAATAAACTTGAATACACCTTTGCCGATAAGCGTTGGTTCTTACCTCACGAGCCTTTTGAACATGGAGATAAACATATTGGAGCGTTAGGTTTTCATATCCCCGGACGGTTCGATAAAGTTTTAGATATTAATAACTGCTATCTACAGCCACCTTTGTCAAATGAAATTCGGTTAGAAGTCAAAAAATATTGTGTAGAGAACAATTTGCCATTTAAAAACCTGAAAACGCACCAAGGTTTAATGAAAAATCTGATTGTCCGCAACAGTAATACAGACGAATGGATGGTAATTGTCGTATTCGGAACAAATGACGACATTGATTTACAAAAAGGGATATTAGAGCATATAAAAACCAAATTTCCCCAAGTAACAAGCCTTTGGTCGATGATTAACACTAAGTTGAACGATTCTGTTGCAGATTTGACTCCCGAACATTATTATGGCAAACCGTATCTAACCGAAAAAATGCTCGGTTTGGAATTTCAAGTTGCGCCAAAAGCATTCTTTCAAACAAACTCGCAACAAGCTGAAAATCTTTACAAATTGGCGTGTGATTTTTCACATCTAACAGGTTCGGAGATGGTATATGATTTGTACACAGGTATTGGAACAATAGCAAATTTATTGGCAAAAAATGCAAAATGGGTTGTTGGTGTTGAATATATTGACGAAGCCATCGATAACGCACGTACAAACTCGGAAATAAATGGAATTAAAAATACAACTTTCATAGCAGGCGATATGAGCAAAGTTCTTAGTCAAGCATTTTTTGAAAAGCACGGTCAACCCGATGTTATTGTTACCGACCCTCCACGTGCGGGTATGAATCCCGATGTAATTCAAACCATATTGCAAGCCGGTCCGAAACGTATTGTTTACGTAAGCTGTAATCCAGCAACGCAAGCACGCGACATAGCAATGATGTCGCCACATTATGAAATAAAAAAAGTTCAGCCGGTTGATATGTTTCCCCACACACACCATGTTGAAAATATCGTATTATTAGAAAAAGTTAATAGTTAAATCCATATCTACACATGATAAATGCTGCACAAGCCATAATAGCACTACTAACCACCAACGAAGCGTTCCGTCAGCTAAAATACTCTGAAATTCAAAGCATTAAAAAAAGTCACGAAGTTATTAACTACGCACGTGGAGCCTCTATTTTTCTTGAAGGCGAAAAACCGGAAGGCTTACTTTGTTTAATCGAAGGTAAAGTAAAAATATATCAAGAGGGTGTTGGTGGTCGCGAACAGATACTTAGAATGGCTCAACCACAAGGTTTTATAGGATATCGGGCACTATTTGCCGAAGAGGACTATGCAGCCTCTGCGCGCGCTTTGGAAGATAGTGTTGTTGTATCAATTCCTCAACCTGTTTTGAACCAAATTATGACGAACAACCCAATGTTTACTCGAAAAATGATGATGCTTATGGCTAAAGAGTTAGGATTTGCAAATCGTCGAACAGTTGCATTAACTCAAAAGCACGTGCGAGCTCGTTTAGCCGATTCGCTTCTCTTTTTAAAAGAGACATACGGCTACGAAGATGATGGCAAAACAATTCACGCATATTTATCAAGACAAGATATTGCGGGACTTTCTAACATGACCACCTCCAACGCAATAAGAACCCTTTCCAACTTTGCCTCCGAGGGGATTTTAGATGTTCGCGGTCGTCGAATAAAAATACGTGATTTTAATAAGTTGAAAAAAATTAGCGACATGGGGTGAAGCAATTGGCAATGTGCAATGAACAATTAACAACTTTCTTAAAAGGAAGTTCAAAACACTTAAAAATTAATTACCATACCTATACCATGAGGTGTGGTACCAAATTGATATATCACCTGAGAACTTTGGTTGCGGCTATTGTATAAACTTACAGATTTACGTATATTCTTCTTTGAATAAACTTTTAGCACAACACCACCAGCTACCTCTCCTACACCTGCTACTACAAGAAAAGTTCCGAAGTTCGAATCAGATGAACTGGCTTTTGAATGATGTGCATCATCAGTATCAGAGAAAACTTCAGCTTCCAAAGAATTGTACAAAGCGACAGAACTGATTATAATGGAACCAATTGTAACAGACCCTGCTCCAATCCACAATAAAACGTTACCCCATCTTCTTTGACTTAGCCCTTTTTCATAAAAGTGTAATCCCTCGGTGTTTGTCATCAAGCGTCTAACTTCATTTTTCCAGACAATTTTTTGGTTCAAGTATATTATTTTCCCATTTGTAGTAAGCACACCTGTGGACACTTCATTTTGTGTTGGCTTTTTGAAAATTTCAAGTGGCGATTTGGGCTGAACAGAAGTGCTTTGTGCTGCACTTGACGTCTCCGAACTAAACATTTCTCTCATCAACCGTCTAACAACATCAACAATTTCGTTAGAGCCTAATATTGTGCGTGCGGTCTTCTGCTTGTCAATACGCGCAGTAGTAACCTCTATCATCTTACAAGAAATGTAGTAGTTGCTGACCCCTAACGAGGAAATGCTTATAACAAAAACATAATTTGCCCCCATACGCATACCCATCTCACTGATTTGAGAGTCGTCAACCAGTCCGCTTGTTTGAAACTTGTTTTCCTCCAAAACTTTGCTTATCAGCGAGCGTTCCAGAACGGTGTAACCGGCTATATTTACCAAAGCGGCACTAACCTCTTCGCGAACAATGTCCTTAATAGAGCTTGACACGTCTCCAGCAGGGTCAAAAACAGCAACTTTTTTATCTTGTGCCGATACAGCAAGAGTAACCGCAAAGCATAATTGTAATAGCGTAATTATTTGCTTTAACATATCCTTCAAAATTTAGCACAAATGTAATACTTAATCCTCTAAGTAAATGACAAAAATTTAAAAATATTTGTACTGTACTAAAAGCAAGTGTTAAAGAAAAATTATTCAAAATAGTTAAGTACATGACAATATTCGTACCTCATTAGCAGATGGAGTTACAAAATATATTGAAGAACACGAACCTCAAAACAGGAGGATTGCAATAAATCTAATTTACTCATACATATTGGTTGAAAACGAAAAATCAAATTTGTATATAGGCTGTAATGTTGGTATTAACTATTTTTATTTTCGAGGTGTAAACAATAGTATACGAATTACAGATGGATATGTTACTAAAGTTAAATATCCATACGCATACACCGAAAAAAACAGACTTGGGTTTGGATTTCTCATTGAGTATGAGATAAATGAGGTGTTTTCAGAAAGATTTTCTACATCAATAACAATTAATCCTGAACTTACAGCATTTGAAAAATGGGGGATGACGGGGGATTATGCCCCATGGACTGTTGGGTGGTTAAATTTTTCTATTGGATTGAAATATAGATTAATTGACTGAAAGTAATACCAATTGGACAGCTACTATAGTCCAAACTTTACTATCGTTTGTTTGAACTATGTATTTGTAACATTGGCATTATG
>DAOSIN010000107.1:0-6568 GCA_035366675.1 Salinivirgaceae bacterium
AACACCTTTCTGAATTTGACCTTTTTTTTCCAAATCAATTAACTCATCTCGCAATTTGCTTTGTGCCTGAATTTGCGTAAACGCAATGGCTGTCATTAATACTACTAATATTCTTTTCATTATATTTGTTTTTATTGTTGACTTGATTAATTTTTGGTTTTAAATCGAAAATTGAGCGTTAAATATAGTCGAAAATTTCTTAACACTATTTTTTAACAAACTCTTTCTTTGAAAAAACATAAATTGTGGTATTTTATTGTGACATAAAATTAAGATTTTGTCAACGAAAATAACTATTTTTACGGATTACTCTTACTCAATTAAAATAAAGAAAAATGATTCGTAAATTATTTATAATTACAATTTTTATCGTTTGCGCTTTTTATAACACTTCAGGACAAGCAGTTAGCGTTGGGCAAAAGGCTCCCGAAATTATTCAATTAAGCACCAACGGAGATACTTTAAAACTATCTGACTTTAAGGGCAAATTGGTTTTAATCGATTTCTGGGCATCTTGGTGTGTGCCTTGTAGAAGGGAGTCTCCGCATTTGGTCAAGGCTTATAACACATTTAAAGACAGCGAGTTCAAAAATGCAGACGGTTTTGTAATTTTTAGCATAACCTTAGATAGTCACCGTGACAGATGGCTTAAAGCTATTGCCGATGACAACCTAAATTGGGATTGGCATGGTGGCGATTTAAAAGGATGGCGCAACGAAGCAGCCAAAGAGTACGGCATAAAAGCTATCCCCGCTAATTTTTTGGTCGATGGCGACGGCACAATTATCGCACAAGGTTTGCGAGGCAATGAACTTATAGAAGCAATTAAAAAACAAACAGTTTCAAATCGCCGTTTATTTAAAAAGCATCGCTAAGTTTATTCAAAAAACATGTAACTAAATATGTCTAACCGCAATAAAAATAAGCTGAGAAATGAAGATAAAACGAATTTTACGTAAAATAGGAAAAGTACTTTTGATTACCGTTATTTCTGTTATCGTATTGGTAATCACACTAATAGTAGTTGCATTAAATTCGGAAAACACCATTACACAGTTGGCATTAGAAGAGGTTAGTCATATTGTTAAGGCTCCGATAAGCGTTGAAAACATATCGTTGCGACTTTTCAAAAACTTTCCGAATGCAACCGTTGAGTTTAGTGGATTTACAATAGGAAAAGAGTTTGAAAATCAAGACTCTGCTGATTTTGAGGTTACCGATACTCTTGTCAGATTAAGGAAACTATACGTTTCGGTTAAGACTAAACCACTGCTATCAAACAGAATAGAGATAAATAAAATTGAGATAGAGGGTATTAAACTTAACTATTTTGTCGATACAGCCGGCGTAACCAATTTCGATTTTTTAATTGCTTCTGACTCAATAGCAGTTGATTCACTTGAACAAGAACAAAGTCTGCCTATTGATACCTCCGAAACAGCTTTAAATATACTGTTAGCCAATCTTACTATTGGCGATATTGAACTAAACTATAACGACGAATCGCTTAAAGCCAAAGCAAGGTGTTATATTCCAAAAATCAGAATTAAAGGAAAAGTCGAAGACGAAGATTACCAAGGAAGCATAAAAGGCTCTATCGAATTGACTGACTGCGCTTTTGACGACACAAATCTGCACCTAATGCAGAAGACAGAATTGGGCTTCAATATTGACTATAAAGATGGATTTGCCCATATTAACGAACTTGAGCTACTTACTGACGGGGCAACAATAAAATCTACGGGAAGCGTTATGTTAGCCGACTCCATCGGGGTTGATTTGGCTGTCGCATTTAAAGAGTTTGATATAAAAGAGCTTTTAAAATATGCTCCGGATGATATCAAAAAAGAGTTTGGATTGTCGGAAGTAATCGGCATTTTAGACATCGAAGCAAAAGTTGAGGGATATGTTTACGATACGCTGCTTTTGCCATCGGTAAAAACAAAGATTACGCTGAAAAACGGAACAGTTGTAACAACCGAATATCCTAAAATAGAGAAACTTAACATTGATCTCGCAGTACAAGTTGATAATCCCAACGATTTAAGCACGGTTAATGCCAATATCAAAGATCTTAGTTTTTCCATTAACAAAAGCAACTTTAAAATATCGGGCAAAGCCTCTGATTTAGACAAAATTAAGTACGATTTGTTAGTAAAATCACATATCAATATCAACGATTTCGTCTCGTTTATCCCAGATAGTACAGTTGAATATATCACAGGTATAGTGGCTTTAGATATGCACACAAAAGGCACTCTGCCCGAAGATATAGAAAACAGTACCGATTATTTCCTGAGTAACACCACTTTGGACTTAAAAATTCGCAATCTAAATACAGCCCTCGATAGCGTCAATGTTATTAAAAATCTTGGAGTTGACTTCTACTTGATGAAAGGGAAGAATTTGTCAATAAGGAACTTGCATTTAGATTTGCCGGAATACGCCTTAAACCTTAACCCATCAGCCATTGCTGTTCAATTAATTGGCGATATTGATGATTTAGACAACATTAAAGTCAATATCAATTCGTTTAATTTTATTACTGGGAACAACTCCATTGTTGGATATGGAAAAGTTAAAGGTTTAAATAAACCCGACTTTGAACTTAAAACCACGATAAAAGTTGATATTGACGAAATTAAGCACTTTATTCCCGACTCCACTGCAGAACAGATTGCTGGCAAGGTTGAGCTAAAAATAGACACCCACGGACAGGTTGACCTTGATTCGATAGATAATTACATAAATCCAATTGTTTTTGAGCAAACAAAAATAGATTTAAAAGTCAGAGACCTTGATTTTGAGATGTTTGGCGATACGCTTATTAAATTTAACAACATGAAGTTTGATATGAAAATGGCACAAGACACCATCAAAATTGACAATCTCTACGCCAAATTGCATGGAATTGATTTGAAAGTCAACTCTACCGAAATATGGAATGTATATAAAGCTTTCATGCTTGAACAGAAAGGTGTGCCGCTGATAGTAGCCAATACTGATATAAGGTTAAGTGAATTTGACTATAATAAATTTGCGCATCTGTTTGAGAGTGAAGAAGATGAAACTGAGACAGAAACCGAAACAGAAACAAAAAATGGAGCTGAAACAGAAGCTGAAATTAAAACTGAAACGAAAACAGCAACAGAAAATAGTGCTAAGTCTCAAACAGATACACAGCCGAATGTTGCAGAACAAACAGCCACTGACACGGTTCCGACAGAGGAGACCTATATTCCACCATATATTGCACGAGGTACGTTTGCTGTTAATAAAGTCAAATATGAAAATATTACTCTGAACGATATCACCACAAAATTCCGTGTTGATGATAGCTTATACATTGCTGATCAACTTAAATTCAACGCATATGGTGGAAGTATGACAACCTCAGCAGTTTATGACACACGAGATACTGTATCGACAGTGATAATATTTAAAAACAGTATCAACAAAATGGATGTAAACCAAATTTTAGTTGAAATTGAAGACTACGTTGGATTAGATGATTTTACTCACGAAAACATTAGTGGTATTCTTACAAGCGCAGTTGATGGACGTGTTGTAATGCAAGGCGACAGCATTTTGTACGACAAAATTATTGTACGTGGAGATTTCAAACTTGAAAATGGAGGAATTTATGATTATGAACCAATCAAAGAGTTAGGAAAATTTACAGGCTTGCGCGAGTTAGAAAATATCGTTTTCAGAACATTGAACAGCGGTGTCTTTATTTACGACAACAGAATTTACTTCCCCAAAACCGATATAGTTAGCACAGCAACAGACATATCAGCATTTGGAATGGTTAGTTTTGGAGACGAATATCAATTACACCTAAAGGTTCATTTAGGAGACGTGCTTATGGGGAAATCTAACAAATTGCTTAAAGCACAAATGAAAGAGTCTGATTTGACTGACGATAAAGATGAATCGACCCGAAAAGGATTAAACCTATTGGCTTTAAATCGCGATGGCAATACAAAATATAGCTTTGATAATAAGCGCATGCAAAGAATGATGACAGCAGAAATTAGAGTACAAGAACGAGGTTTAAGTCTAATATTTCATCCAAAGTTAGTTAGCTATAGTACAGATTTGGCTCGTAAAGGGGTAAAAAAACCAGATAACCCTAAAACCAAAGAACCCAAAAATGAAAAGCCAGAACCAGAAGAAACTAAAAGTAACGAAAATAATACAGAGGCAACCAAAGTAGAAGAACCTGATTTAAGGTCAGAATAGTTGTCAAAATAGATTAAGTTAGCCGTAAAAAGCAGAATGTTAAATAAAAAAAAGATTGTTTATATTTTCATTTTAACGATATCAATAATTATATTTGCGATAATTGTTGTGAAAACTTTTTTTGTTAAAGATAAGATTAGACAAATTGAAACGGAACTGTCTCAAAGAGACTTGGATATTGTTTTTGGCAATGATAGTACTTTAGTTTCTGTTTTTTTGTATGCTAACTATGGCTGTCCGTACTGTTGCAAGTTCTTTAATGAGGTTTATCCTGCAATTGAAGATGAGTATATCAATTCAGGAAAAGTTAAAATAATTATGCGATTGACATTTAATAGTGCTAACCAAGATCTTACAACTGCAATGAAAGTAGCTGTATGTGTTAATAAATTTGGCAATTATGAATATTTACACCAGTTGTTTTTAAGTCAAAGCAACATTGTTTACACAACCGATTTTCACGATATGGTAGATGAATTTATTGATAAAGATATACAAGTAGCAGAGTGTATCTTGGGAGGAGCAGCCGATGAGTATATAAAAGATAATATTGAAGAGTTTGAAGCGTTAAACTTAAAAGGAGTACCTACTTTTGTGATTGAGAGTAAAATATATTACGGCTTTAAAGAGTACGATTCTTTTAAAAAAATATTAGATTATCATTTAACACATTAATAACTAAAAAACTGATGATTATGAAAAAAATTGAATTTTTACCGCTATTGTTATCTGCCCTAATAATGGCAGTTGCTGTAAGCTGTAGTGACCCTAAAGAAGAAGAGTTTTGTCAAGAATTTGAACTAGTAACTAATCCTTCGTGCGAGGCTCCAACTGTTTGCTGCCCTGAAGAAGGCAACTGCTACTATTTAGCAACATCAACTGGCAAAAAATACCCATGCGATGCAAGCCAAGCAACAGAAAACGATAAAAATGGTTGCGACAAAGCTGAAAATGATTACATTAATGAGAACTGCGATACTACCAAAATGAGCGTAGCTGACCGTAAGTCTATAAAATTAGAGCTTACCGCATTCACTCGTAAAATGATGGTGAAAGCACGAAACTATTCGCTTTGCAACTAATTGAAAGTTAGATTGTAGAGACATCATACCATGGCGTCTCGGAAAATTGAAGTATTGTAGAGACGTCATATCATGGCGTCTCGGAAAATTGAAACATTGTAGAGACGCCACAATGTGACGTCTCTACGTTTTTATCTAAACCCATCTCTCATTCGTTCAAAAACACTTTTGCTTGCATTGTTTTTGTTTGGGTCGAATGACGATGAATCTTTTAATTGCTCTAAAATCTTCTTTTCATCTCTTGATACATTCGAGGGTATCCAAACGTTCACTTGCACCAAAACATCACCCTGCCCATAACCATTTATCTCGGGAATGCCTTTACCTCTCAGTCTCAATATTTTACCCGATTGTGTGCCGGCATCAATTTTTATTTTTGCCCTGCCCTCAACAAGAGGAATTTCGGCGGTTGTACCTAAAATAGCCTCTGGAATGCTTATAAACAGATTGTAAACCAGGTCGTTACCATCGCGAATAAGCTCTTTGTGTTGTTCTTCCTCAATAACAACGAGTAAATCTCCATTAATTCCGCCACGTCTTGCAGCGTGACCTTTGCCGGTAACAGACATCTGCATGCCTTCTCCTACTCCTGCCGGTATTTTTATAGAAACAACCTCGTCCTCTTTGACAATACCTTCACCGTGACAAGATGTACATTTCGATTTAATGATACGCCCCTCGCCACCGCAGGCAGAACACGCCGAAGTGGTTTGCATTTGTCCCAAAAAAGTATTTGAAATTCTGGTTACACGCCCAGAACCATTACAAGTGGAACACGTTGAATAACTGTTAGAATCCTTTGCTCCTGTACCACCACACTTTTTACAGGCAACGTATTTATTTATCTTGATTTTCTTCTCTACACCATTAACAATTTCGGAGAGGTCGAGCTTTAATTTTACCCGAATATTCCCGCCTCTATTGACATTTCGAGCACCACTTCCGCGCCCGAAACCACCGAAACCACTAAAGCCACCAAAAACAGCGTCGCTAAAAATATCTCCGAATGAGGAGAATATATCTTCCATAGTCATACCGCCAGCAGACCATCCTCCAGCACCGCCAGAAAAGGCTTGGTGTCCGAACTGATCATATTTACGTCTTTTATCGTCATTCGATAAAACGTCGTATGCTTCGGCTGCCTCTTTAAACTTCTCTTCAGCCTCTTTATCTCCCGGATTTCTGTCAGGGTGATACTTTAAAGCCATTTTTCGATATGCTTTTTTTATCTCCTCTTTGTC
>DAOSIN010000108.1:0-6524 GCA_035366675.1 Salinivirgaceae bacterium
TATTTATATTCCGATTGTGTTAGGTTGTCTATTATTTTGTCGTTATCGGTAACCATTATTCTGTTTTTTGCTATTCTTTTTCTTTAACAACTATTTTGTTGTATTGTTCAGAGAGTACTTTGGAATAGCGATTAGATAAAATGTATTTTAATAGTGAGTGCAAAGCTAATTAAAAAAAAGATAGAATGGCATGCCACTCTACCTTTATATTATTTTTTGGGTTAGTAATGTTTGTCTCGTGTTTTTTTGTTGAGTTTTTATGGAGTTTTAATGATTGTTTAATTATTTCGATTTCACATTAATTTTATTGTTTTATAATTTTTTGATAATATGTTTTATGTGTTTTTGTATCTATTGCCACTATAGCATAAATTCCTGTTGGCAAATCTTTTATATCCAACTCATAATTAATTCCACCCTGTATATTTGCTGTATGTACAAGTGTTCCTGTAATAGTTTGAATAGAAACTGTACCTGTAAATCCATTAACAAAACTTAGTGTTACCTTATCTGTGGCTGGGTTAGGGTAAACAACAAACTTTTCTGTTTCCCTAATTTCCGGTTCAAGTCCTACAAAACCGTTTGGGTCTGTCTTTACAAGGAACATATACCAAAGAACATTTCCATAATCTTGACAATTAAGGCAACCTGAGGTAAAAAAGACCACTCCGCCATCGTCGGCTTCGGCAACACTTTTGCATGCCAGCTCGCGAGAGATGGTATTGTCATAACCTCTCCGCCAAACCATATTGCCGTCTCTATCAGCTTTTACTAACCAAATTGTATGAAAGAAAAGATTTGATATTTCACCAGCCAATATAAAGCCACCATCGCTTGACGATGTGGTTGCCATAAATTCAATCTTTTTTACTCCATTCATCAGATAATCAGAGTACTCGTGCGCCCATAGCGAATCAATATTATCGTCGTATCTGATAAGGTATTTTGGACTCTCGTCATATTCCTTAACCCAGCGGTAAGGTATTCGATAATATCCAAACTCTTTGTGTGGGAATATCATTGAGTATTGGGAGTGATTTTTTTCTTGAATAGGATTAAAGTCATAATCGCTAATAAAATTCATTTGTGTACCGTCACCTGGAAATAGAGGTGGATAACTTATAAATAGTTGATTTCCATTTACATTTTCGGTTGACGTTTCATAAAACCCCCCTCCCCCCGTAAGACATTTATGCAGGGTATCAATTTTTACTAAATCCCCCCCCCCATCAACAATTAGTGGATAAGAATAATAATTAGTAGAGTCTTCGTAGTACATAACTTTAAAGTAGTGTCCATATCGTTCAGGTGTTCCAAAACTAAACGCTTTAGCACTCAAAAATTCATCCGCTGTTGGCCACATTGAGTGGTCTGGTACATAATGAAAATGTTTGCTTCCATCGCTGTACATCTTAAAAAGTTCACCTCCTCCCGTAACCAAAAAGCCACCGTCTTGCGTTTTTATAAAGTCTTTGGGAAATCTGTAAGCATCAGGGGGTTGCCTGTACCAAAGCAGTTCGCCGGTTTTGGAGTATTTGTAAAAGGTTGGTACCCAAGTTTCCGAGCCAATTGCTGTTCCGCTAAGAGCAGATAAGATATAACCGTCGTCAACCTCCAACATAAAATTTACTCTACCGTAATGTGGTAGTTGTACTACCCAATAGTCGCCTTTAGTTTGAGGTGTGTCTGTTTGGGTGTTCGTAAAAAATTGGCTAAAGAGGCTTGTGCATGTTAGTAGCAAACATGTTGTTAGTAGTGAAAATATATGTAGATTTTTCATTTTTGATTTATTTTAGTGGTTTTGACATGCTATTAGTTGCACTATAACACACTGAAAAAAATCACACCCGCAACTAACAGCAATGTTACGTTTTAATTTTTGAATAAAGAAACTTTTTGGTAAAAAGCAATTATATTTTTATAATTTTTTTGGTAAATATTTGATTATTTAATTGTAAATGGAAAATATATGTACCTGTTTGTAGATAAGATATATTTAAATTATTGTTACTTGTGAGTTGTATTTCTTTGTCTAAAAATTTTTCTCCTGCAATATTGTATATTTTTATTTGAGCAGTTTTTCCCTCTAATAGCAGTTCCGTGCTAAATGTCAGCATATTTTTAACAGGATTTGGAAAGACTAATAGCTGTTCGTTTTTTTCTACAATTTTAATATTAGTTGATACCGGAGCAATTGTCCGAAAGAAATTGGATACACTCCCACCTCGGGAAACTAAGTAAAGATAGCCATTAGAAGAGAGAGCCATTTTTTCAATTCTTAGATCTGTCAAGCCTTGAGTTATATCTTCCCATGTGTCGCCGTGGTCATCAGAATAGAGTACAGCGCCCGGTCCGCCGTATTCATTTGTACAACCTATAAATATTCGATTGTCTGTATCAATTATTATGGATTGTACGTCTGCTAATCTTATTCTGTCCCAAGTGTTTCCGTTATCGGTTGAGCGAAAAAAACCATAACGTGTACCTGCAAAGATGTAATCAATGGAGTTTGTTGCAAGCGATTGAACGTGGTTATCATCTTGCCAGCAGCTTTCCCATGTATTTCCACCATCAACAGAGAATAGGATATCACTGTTTACGAAAAAATTTATAGTTCCAGCAAATAAGACCCCTTCGCTATTCTGAGTAAAGGAGGTTATAAGACAATCGTAGTAGTCGTCGAAAACCTCTCCCACTTCTGTGCCGGCATAATTTGTTTTAAAAATTTTACCCCAGGTTCCAATGAATATATTGTTTTCTTGACTTAGAAACATAGAATGAACATTTCCTTTGTATGCAGTTGTATTCCAAGTGTTCCCACTATCATTAGAATAAAACAACCCATATCCATTGCCATCACCAACAAATATGTCCCCATTTGAACAGTTTATATCTATTGCCGAAACATAATTTTCAAAACTTGTAAGAATCCACGTTTCCCCATTGTTCAGCGTTTTATATAAACCGAGTCCAGTGCCTGCAAAAAGTCCGTGTTTATCATAACTTTCAATACATGACACACCCGTATTTGGGTTTGGAAGCTCTAATGGCATCCAAAAATCTTGTGCTACCGTTGGGAGACAGATTAGAAAAAGGGTGGTTATTAGTAGTATTTTTTTCATGTATTTTAGTTTTAATTAGTTTTCAAAATTTATTGACATAACAATATATGGAGAATATCCTCCACATACAATAGCACTCAATTTAAGTAATTTGTTTTACAATAGAAAGTTTTCCGCACAAATTTGCAAACTACGGACCCAGCAAAAAACTTTTGTTTTTTGCTATATCAACTGTAATTTTATAAAAGTCCGTTTTTTATAATACCAATTGTAATTTTAAAATAGTCCAATCTTTTTAAAATTTTACAATTGTAAATACCG
This sequence comes from Salinivirgaceae bacterium, assembly GCA_035366675.1. Lineage (GTDB taxonomy): Bacteria > Bacteroidota > Bacteroidia > Bacteroidales > Salinivirgaceae > JAAYQU01. Next base: position 3,384 of record DAOSIN010000108.1, read on the forward strand.
ATGTTACAGACACATAGTCTAAAAGAGCGACAGCGAAGTTTGGACTATAGTGTGTCCAGTCGGTATAAAGCCTTATAATGATAGATACCGACGTAACAAATATATAACCCAAAAGAACGATACCGAAGTTTGGATTATAGCATTTGTACAATCGGTATTAAATTATTTCCCCACCAAAATTAAATCAATGCCAACGTTATATTGTCATTATATCTTTCTCTTTTTGAACTAAAAGCGTGTCAATTTTTTCTATAAACTTGTCTGTAATCTCTTGGACTTCAGTTTCGGCACTTTTGGCAATATCTTCCGACAATCCCTCTTTTTGTAGTTTTTTAATTTCTTCGTTTGTATCACGACGGGTATTACGGATGCTTATGCGTGCATTTTCACCTTCGTTTTTTACTTGTTTAACAAGGTCGCGGCGGCGCTCTTCGGTTAGTGGCGGAACATTAATTATTACAACCTCGCCATTGTTTGTTGGATTAAATCCCAAATTGGCTGTTAAAATTGCCTTGTCAATCACTGCAACCATATTTCTTTCAAAGGGTTGGACTCTTATTGTTCTTGCGTCGGGTGTGTTAATTGTTGCTATTCTGTTTAGCGGAGTAGGAGTTCCATAATAGTCAATCAATACTCCGTCTAAGATTGCGGGGTTAGCACGTCCTGCGCGTATTCTAGCCAAATTTTTATCAAGGTGTTCAATTGTGGCATTCATGCGCTCTTTGGCATCATCAAGATATAGTTCTAATTCTTCGTTCATAATAGGTCTGTTTTTAGGTCAAACTCTGATTTTTCAAAAGTGCGTTAAAATTATAAAAAAACAGAGTATTTGACTAATAATATCACAATATTTTAGATTTATGGCTTTTATTACTGATGTTTAACAAATTAATATTTTATAGCGTGTTGTTAAGCAGGGTTCCCGAGTCTATTAGTTTTTTGAAATGCCTGTTTTCCAAAACAGTTTCAACTATTTCTAAATGTTGGATTCTGTGACAATCTGTACCTACAAAACTACACAGGTTTTTGTCAATAAACATGTAGGACATTTTTTGAATATCGGGTCCATAGTATCCAGATATGCTGTTAAGGTTTACTTGAAATAGTATGCCTCTGCTGTGCAGCTCCTCGTAAAACCCGAAGTTATCGAACCAATACATATATCTTTCAGGATGAGCTAAAACAGGTTTATATTGTTCTAATTGAAGTTCGAACAGTATTTCAGGCAGTTTGTCTGGAGGATTGAAAAACGAAACTTCAACAAGAATATAATTTTTACCAAAGGTTAGAAATGGAAATTTATTTTTTATATTTTGAGCAAACTCAAAATCAATATAGTACTCAGCGGCGACATCTATTGTCAGTGGAATATTGTTTTTTGCAGCTGCTCTTTTTAAAATATTTAATCCCGAATTAATTGTTGAATTGTCATTCCGAAAATAGTCGCTATTGACGTGCGGGGTAGTGATTACTTTTTTAAAGCCAAGGTCGGCAAGTTTTTGCAGCATCACTATACTCTCTTCGAGAGAGGTTGAGCCGTCGTCGATACCAGGTATCAGGTGTGAATGAAGATCCACACTCAATATGCTGAAATCTTGATAGCCTCTTTTTTTAGTGTTACTGCGAAACAGCATTTTGTTTTATCTGTTGTGATATTGTGTTTTATAATACTCTTGATATTCGCCTGAAATAATGGCATTTAGCCAATCTTCGTTTTCTAAATACCAATCAACGGTTTTTTCCAATCCCTTTTCAAAATCTACTGACGGTGCCCAGCCTAACTCTTTCATAATTTTTGATGAGTCTATTGCATATCGCAAATCGTGTCCGGCGCGGTCTTTAACAAATGTAATAAGTTTTTTGCTTGTGCCCTCGGGTCGTCCAAGTTTTTTATCCATAATGGTACATAGCAGATGAATTAGGTCGATGTTTTTCCACTCATTTTCGCCACCAATATTGTAAGTGTCTCCAACTTTGCCTTTATGGTAAATCAAATCAATAGCTACTGCATGGTCTTCTACGTACAGCCAGTCGCGCACGTTTTCGCCTTTTCCATATATAGGCACTGGGCGATTTTGTTTGATATTGTTTATTGCAAGTGGAATAAGCTTTTCAGGAAATTGGTTTGCACCGTAATTGTTTGAGCAATTGCTTATTACTATTGGTAACCCATAAGTATCGTGGTACGCCCTTACCAAGTGGTCTGACGAGGCTTTTGATGCCGAATAAGGACTATGTGGGTCGTATGGCGTTGTTTCAACAAATTTGCCAGTATCGCCAAGTGCTCCGTAAACTTCGTCTGTCGAAACGTGGTAGAATAGTTTGTTTTCGAAACTTTGTTTCCACTCTTCACGTGCAGCATTTAAAAGTACTACGGTACCTACGATATTTGTCATAATAAATGACATGGGATTTGCAATTGAGCGGTCAACATGCGATTCGGCAGCAAGGTGTACCACGCCGTCAAAATGGTATTTTTTGAAAAGTTTTGTAACAAAATCACTATCGCAGATATCACCTTTTTCAAAAGTATAATTGCTTGATTTTTCAATATCTTTAAGGTTTTCGAGATTTCCAGCATAGGTTAAACTGTCGAGATTGACGATTGAATAATTCGGGTAATTCTTAACAAATCGGCGTACTACGTGCGAGCCTATAAATCCAGCTCCTCCAGTAATTAGAATGGTTTTCTTCATTTGTCTAATGTTTTCTATTTATTATTTATTGATATTCTTAATGAACGGCTAAAATTACTAAATTTTATATAATTAGCAATTAGCAATGAACAATTATAAGGTGGTTGGTGGATGGTGTATGGTGATTGGTGTAATCAATTAACAATTAACAATTAACTGAATGACAGGGTGTTGTAGAGACGTCATATTATGGCGTCTCTCATAAAGTTGAAAGTAATTAGGGTTTACTGAAAAAGTCTATGCTATTTTTAGGTGCGGGGTACGGGGTGCGTGGTTGGTAATTGGTTGATGTTAACTAAATAGTTATTAATGAGTTAAGAAGCATTTGGGAAAGACTTCGTCTTTCTTATATAGTTGATTTTTGAAGATTCATATTTTTGGATTAGCACTTGTTTTTTGTCCGTAGGACAACATATGATTAACCATAGGCGCAAGCCTATGGGTG
>DAOSIN010000109.1:0-6502 GCA_035366675.1 Salinivirgaceae bacterium
CGGGTGGTGTTGTGTGCTGTAGCACACCCATAGGCTTGCGCCTATGGTTAATCATATGTTGTCCTACGGACAAAGAGAACCTGTAGTAGAATATGAGACAGTTTTATCAAATATTACCAGAATTCGATCAATTCTCTACGCACTGCGTAGGGAATCTCGGCAGAACAAGCTAGTCATACCAATTGTAATTTTAAAATAGTCCAATCTTTGAGTCTCCTCCGAAAAGTCCAACACCTACCAAAATCCTTGTTTTTTATTTTTTGGAGCTTCATATTTACATTGAAAATCAGCATATTATCAATATGACAATTTTGCTTTTTTACGACTTTGTGTAAAATTTATGGTTTTCGGAGTGGACTCATTTTTTTAAAATTTTACAATTGTAAATACTGATGTTACAGATACATAGTCCAAAAGAGCGATAGCGATGTTTGGACTATAGTAGCTGTCCAATCGGTATCAGAATGAAATTTCATGGACAGTATCAAACAAATCAAAGCCAACCATTTCATTACAAAACAGTTGGCTTTAAAATTGTTAAATTTTCAGTGCTTCGAAACTTATTCCGCCATTAATAGCTCAAGAATTTTTATAGCAGCATCAGAGATACGTGTTCCCGGTCCAAACACAGCCATAGCACCTGCTTTGTAAAGATCTTCGTAGTCTTGATGTGGAATAACTCCGCCTACGACAACCATTATATCTTCACGTCCGAGGCGTTTTAGCTCGTTAACAACAGCCGGAACCAAGGTTTTGTGACCTGCGGCTAACGATGATACTCCAATAACGTGTACGTCATTATCGACAGCATCTTTAGCGGCTTCTTCGGGTGTCTGGAATAGTGGTCCTATGTCAACGTCGAAACCGATGTCGGCGTAGCCCGTTGCTACAACTTTGGCACCACGGTCGTGACCATCTTGTCCGAGCTTAGCAACCATTATACGTGGTTGACGACCCTCTTTCTTAGCAAACTCTTCGCACAATGCCTTTGCGCGTGCATATTCGTCATCTTCTTTCGATTCCGATGCATAAACTCCTGAAATTGAACGTATCACAGCTTTATATCTCCCTACAATTTTTTCACAAGCGTCAGAAATCTCGCCAAGCGAAGCACGTTTTTGTGCAGCAATAACCGACAACTCTAACAAGTTGCCTTCGCCCGTTTCAACACATTTTGTTATAGCGTTTAAGGCGGCTTGAACCTCTTGTTCGTTTCTATTTTTACGTAACTCTTCTAATCTATTTATTTGTGCAAGTCGTACCATAGTGTTATCTATCTCGAGAATATCTATTGGGTCTTCCTTTTCAAGACGATATTTGTTTACTCCCACGATAGTATCTTTTTCACTGTCGATACGAGCCTGTTTGCGTGCTGCGGCTTCTTCGATACGCATTTTGGGTATTCCCGTTTCGATTGCTTTTGCCATACCGCCCATGCTCTCGATCTCCTCGATAAGTGCCCAGCCACGGTCAACCAACTCTTTTGTAAGAGACTCAACATAATACGAACCAGCCCAAGGGTCAACTACGCGACAAATTTGGGTTTCGTCTTGTATATATATTTGAGTATTTCTCGCAATACGTGCGCTAAAGTCGGTTGGCAGTGCAATAGCCTCGTCCAATGCGTTGGTGTGAAGTGATTGTGTGTGTCCTAAAGCAGCTGCCATTGCTTCGATACAAGTACGCGTGATATTGTTAAACGGGTCTTGTTCGGTCAACGACCAGCCTGATGTTTGCGAGTGTGTACGCAATGCCATTGATTTCAGGTTCTCTGGAGCAAATTTGTTCACAATTTTTGCCCATAGCATACGTGCGGCGCGCATTTTGGCAATCTCCATAAAGTGGTTCATTCCCATTGCCCAGAAGAACGAAAGACGTGGCGCAAATTGGTCAACAGACATGCCTGTTTTCAGTCCTGTACGCAGATAGTCCAATCCATCGGCTAAGGTGTATGCCATTTCGATATCGGCGGTTGCGCCGGCTTCTTGCATATGGTATCCCGATATTGAGATACTGTTGAACTTGGGCATATTCTTGGCTGTATATTCAAAAATATCAGCGATGATGCGCATTGAAAATTCAGGTGGGTAAATGTAAGTATTACGAACCATGAACTCCTTCAAAATATCGTTTTGAATTGTTCCTGCAAGTTCTTCTAATTTTGCTCCTTGTTCCAATGCAGTAACAATGTAAAACGCCATAATCGGCAAGACAGCTCCGTTCATGGTCATTGAAACCGACATTTTGTTCAATGGAATTTGGTCGAACAAAATCTTCATATCCAAGATTGAGTCTATTGCAACGCCTGCTTTACCAACGTCTCCGACAACTCTTGGGTGGTCAGAGTCGTAGCCACGGTGTGTGGCAAGGTCGAAGGCTACTGAAAGTCCTTTTTGACCCGATGCCAAGTTACGGCGATAGAATGCGTTTGACTCTTCGGCGGTCGAGAAACCTGCGTATTGACGTATTGTCCAAGGTCTTATGGCGTACATAGCAGAATATGGTCCGCGCAAATATGGCGGGATTCCTGCTGCGTAGCTTAAATGCTCCATGCCTTTTAGGTCGTCTTTGCTATATACTGATTTTACAGCAATCTTTTCGGCTGTAATCCAGTCTTTTGCAATCTGTTGAGCCTCTTCCCAAGCTCTGCCAGTTGGGTTTTCGGCTTTTATTTTTGAAAAATCTATATCGGTGAATTTTGGTCTCATAACTGTAGTTTTAAGAGTTTGTTATTTTAAAATTCCAAGTTCCTTTTGGAAACCTGTAAGCGTTTCAAGTACGTTCGAGCGTACATGAATGAAGTTCTTAATTCCTTTCGATTTCAACTCCTCAACGCTATCTTTTGGTAAACCAGCAACCACCATAATGGTTTTTTTATCCAACAACTCTAATGCTTGTGGAGCAATGGTTGCGTATTCATCGTCCGAGCTACAAACAACAACGATATCAGAATTCGCCTCTTTTGCGGCTTTAACTCCATCGGCGATTGTGTCGAAATTGGGATTATCTTTTACCGCAAATCCTGCTACCGCAAGGAAGTTCTGCGAGAATTGCGAACGTGCATTGCTGAATGCTACAGGACCGTAAGTCAACATAAATGCCAAAGGTCGTTTGTTTTTCTTTGCGTATTCGTCTGTGCGATAGTGAAGTTGCTCGAACTCCTGCGCTCCTCTGTAGCGAATGATTCCGGGAACTTCGGCATCGGGTTTTGTTAAATCCATGGGTTTTAGTGCTTCGGGATTTATATGCTCTTTTTCTTCTTTGAAATTTGGGAACTGGTTTGTTCCAAGAAGATTTTCTCGACGGTTAGCAATAGCCTGTCGGCGTGCTTCAGCTCCTTCGTTTAGAATATTTTGAATAAATTGCTCGCGGAATGCAGCCAAATAACCGCCTTTATTTTCGATTTCGACGAAAAGTTTCCACGCTTTCTCGGCAATCTTATGTGTGATACTCTCTAAGTAGTACGAACCTGCTGCGGGGTCGATAATTTTATCGAAATATGACTCCTCTTTTAAGATAATTTGTTGGTTACGTGCAATTCTCTCTGAAAGTTCGTTTGAATCTTCGTAAATAGTGTTGAACGGGTCAATAACCATTGATTGTACGCCACCCAACGCAGCCGACATCGCTTCGGTTGTTGTTCGTAGGACGTTTGTGTGGGGGTCGTAAATGGTTTTGTTCCATTCCGATGTTTGCGCATGAATATGCATTTTAGAATCGGCTTTCGCTGCGCCGTACTGTTGCATTACTTGCGACCATAGAAGACGTGCTGCGCGGAATTTCGCTATTTCAAAGAAATAATTCCCTCCGATACCAAAATGGAATTTCATTTTATTGTTGATTTCGGCAGCGGTTAATCCCAATTTCGACAGTTGTGCAATATATTCACTACCTACAGCCAACGAAAAAGCTAACTCCTGAACAGTTGTTGCACCTGCGTTGCTATAGTGAATGCCACTTACAGTAATGGTTTTCAACTGATTATACGATACAAACTGTTTTGTTATCTTTTCGCATTTAGAGAATGCGTCTTGCTGTGTTGTGCAGAATTTTCCTTTTAGTGTAAATCTGCCAATTGGGTCGTAATTAATTGAGCCACTGAGTTTTGACGGGTCGATTTTGTGTTTCTTCAAAACTTGCAATAGTGCTTCCGAGAAGTCAACAATGCCAACAACTCCTGCAAAATTAAGTTCTATTGCTTCTACACAAATTCCTTCTATTAGTGTTTCAATATCGGCAGCTGTGGGCGTTTTGTCTGTGTGGAACTCGAAGCAGATAGATGTTACTCCTTTATTAAGGACATCGAGAGCCTTTTCGTTTGCTTTTTTTGCATCGCAAGCGCAGATGTTTTGACTTATGTGCCAATCATTGTCTTTGACTTTGTTGCCACGCACGTAAGGGAACTCTCCGGGGTTGTTATCCAAATGGCTCAACCCAGAAAGATCTTGTGCGGTGTAAAAAGGCTGAACGTCAATGCCTTCGCGAGTTTTCCAAACAAGTTTTTTGTCAAAATCGGCACCCTTTAGGTCAGCTATTATTTTCTCTTTCCAAGCCTCGGGGCTTACTGGTGGAAATTCATCAAACAATCGGTTACTTTTTTTCTGTTCTGACATATATAGACTGTTTTATAATTTAACTACAAAATTACCAAGTTTTTGTATTAATCGGGACAGTTTTGATAGTGAAATTTTAAAAGCACGGTGCGAATAGATGTCCCCGAAATACAATTGACTCTATTCGCACACAAATTGTTTAGTAAAATGTTAGCTTAACTATCTGTATAATTGTGCGTTATTGTTAAAAATGTTGTTTTAGCGATTTGAACAGACGGTTAATACAAAAGTCTGAACATTACACAATATTATGACGAAGTTAATACTAAATTTCAGAATTATGTTCTTTTCTTGAGACAAATAATTTATTTTGTCGTTTTTAAACAGATAATACAAAAATATAGTGTATTTTTGAGAAGTTTAATTATTAACCATAAAAATAGAAAACAATATGTCATTAAACAAAGTTATTTTATTGGGACGAGCAGGCAAAGATCCCGATATTCGACATTTCGAGACAAACAGTGTGGCTAATTTCTCTTTGGCAACTAACGAAAGATACAGAGATAGAACAGGTACACTACAAGAGAGAACCGATTGGCACAATATTGTAGTAGGCGGCAGGTTGGCAAAAGTTGTGGAAGATTATGTTAAAAAAGGAACGCAACTTCTGATAGAGGGAAAAATTCGTACCCGTAAGTATGAGTCGCAAGGTCAGGATAGATACATTACTGAAATCATAACAGAACGATTAGTGTTGTTGGCTCGTCCACAAGGAGGTGAAGATAAAGCGCAACAAGGATTTCAAGACTCTGCTGACTCTTTCAGTTCTGACGAAACTATTGACAATGTCGATATTGGAGATGATCTTCCGTTTTAAAAATTGTTATTAAGTGGTTAGTCCTCAGACTATTCGGGGATTAATCGCTTTTTTGTTGAATTAAATTAAATTATTTTGGATACTGAACCATACCCGTTAGCGGTGGGATTGATAAATGCAGGGTGTTTTAATTTTGAGTTTTTTGTAGGTCTTCTTGTTTTGCTGATATTGATAACGATGTCAGGCTTAATTTCCGGGTCTGAGAGTGCTTTTTTTTCGCTCGCTCCCTCGGATATCGAACAAATAAAAAAGAACAAATCAAGAAAAACTGAGGCACTAATTAAATTACTCCAGAAACCTAAAAGTTTGTTAGGTACTATTCTTATTAGCAACAACTTAGTTAATATTGCAATAGTAATTTTAGGCTCCTATTTGACAAACAAGGTTTTCGATTTTAGCAACTATCCTGTAGTAGGGTTCCTTGTACAGATAGTTGGAATAACATTTATAATTTTGCTTTTTGGCGAAATTGTTCCAAAGGTAATTGCTACAAATAAGAGCAGTTTAGTGGCTCAAAATATGGCTATTCCGATATCGGTGGCTTCCGCTATTTTAAAGCCTTTTAGTGCTCTTTTAGTGAAAGGGAGTACAATTATCGATAAAAGGGTAAAACAGAACGAATCGATTTCAGCAGATGAGCTGTCAGAAGCTATAGAGCTAACATCAAATGTTACCACCGAAGAAGAGGACATACTGAAAGGTATAGTTGAGTTTTCGTCAATTGAGGCGAGCGAAATAATGGTTCCCAGAGTTGACATTGTAATGGTTGATATTAAAACCGACTTTAAAAGCTTGTTGCAAATAATAACAAAGTCGGGTTATTCAAGAATACCAGTATATAACAACTCTATCGACAGTATTAAGGGTATTTTGTATATAAAAGACTTGTTATCACACTTGAGCAAGCCAGAGACTTTTGGCTGGCAATCGATGATTAGACCGCCATATTTTGTGCCCGAAAATAAACGAGTAAACGACCTGCTTGAAGAGTTGCGAGAAAAGCATATCCATATGGCTGTGGTTGTCGATGAATATGCCTTTGTTGAGTCCAGATGGAATGTCGCCACTG
>DAOSIN010000110.1:0-6473 GCA_035366675.1 Salinivirgaceae bacterium
TAAGTACTAATTACGCCGATGTTGACAAGTTGGTTACGATACGCGGGGTTGACCATGTACAGTTGCCGACCGATATGTTCAGAACAAATACACCACCACGCAGTTCAGATGATATGAACGGTAAAAACCATATCGAAAAGTTTGGGTCGTGGAACAGCAATACCGAGGCGGACTATTTTTATGCCTATTTTACATTACAATCGGAATTGCCGATGATAGAGGGTAATGTATATATTTATGGTGCATTGACGGGATACTCGTTTAATCCTTGGAATTTAATGGTTTACGATGTTGATAAGGCACTTTACGAAAATCGAATGTTGCTAAAACAGGGATTTCACGACTATTGCTATGCTTTTGTTTTTAACTACGACAATCGCGTAGATTTCAGCAGGATAGAGGGAAGTTTTGCCCAAACAAGCAACGACTATTTGATTTTTGTTTACAATCGCGATCGCTCCACAGGACTTGACGATTTGTTGGGTTTCACTGTGGTTACATCTTTTCCGTAGAGTTCATATTGGTGTGGGATAGAAGCTAATTATGTTAGTATGAGAAAGGAAAATGGAGAAAAAAAAATAAAATTTTACAAACGTTCACAAATTGACGTTGCTAAATGGGACTCTTTGGTTCGCAAAAGTTTTTCGCGACTGATTTATTTTGAATCGTGGTATCTTGATTCAATGACCAACTCACAATGGAATGCCCTGATTTATGGTGATTATGAGTTTGTAATGCCACTGCCTTTTAGAAGAAAATATTTTATACAATATATTTACCAACCATATATTACTCAGCGACTTGGGGTAATAGGAAAAGATGGCTGTTCGCCTGAAATAGTGTTTGAATTTTTAAGCTCTATTCCGCGTAAATACTTGATTGTTCACTTAAATGGCACTTTTCAAACTGAAATAAACCGCAATTATGCTGTTGTTCAGCGCGATAATCAAATTTTGAGATTGATTAATGGTTACGACCATATAGCTGTCGGCTACAATAGAAATACTCGTCGCAATATTCAAGCTGCAAACGAATTTGAATTGACAATAGATTATAATTTAGATGTTGAGCAATTTCTTGAGTTTCAGTGCCAATGGGAGCCTCAAGAGTTTACAAAACCTAATTTCCGTAATGTTAAGAATTTGATTTACAATGCAAAAATTTATTCCCAACCTTTGCTTGTTGGAGTTTACGATAATAGTGAGTTAATTTCAGCAGGCTTGTTTATTGTTGATGCTCAACGTGTTTATTTCCTTCTATGTTCATCAAATAACGTTGGAAAAGATAAGCGTGCAATGTTTTTGTTGATCGACCGAGTAATTGAAAGATATGCGGGAGAGGATAAAATTTTTGATTTTACTGGTTCGAGCATAAAGTCAATAGCGCAACGTAACTTAGGATTTGGAGCAGAGACAGAACATTATAGTTTTATCAAGCGTAAAGGTTTGATGCAGCAATTGATAAAACAACTTAATCTTTAACGATTATAAAAATATCCTCGTCATCTTTTTTCATAAAGTATTGCTCACGCCCAAATTTTTCAAGTACTTCCGGATTGGTTTTTAACTCTTTAAGGTTTTTAGAGTCGGTTTCTATTCTATGCTTAAAGTACTCAATATCACTTTTTAATTTTCGCCGTTGCTTGATACTGTCAAATCTGTCAATCAGGTTGTTAGTATCGAAAAAAATCATCCAAATAAGAAATATTATAAATGTTAACCCATATTTGTTATGTAGTCTTTTTAAGTAAAAATTTTTAAGACTCTTCATGACTTTTATCGTTTGTGTGTATTGATATTGTGTTTATTATATGAAAAATTGTGATTAAATATTCATTTTATGCTCATTAGACACGGTTTTAGTTTAAAAATTTTTATTAAGTAGAACTTCAAGCACTGCATTTGCCTGCATATTTGAAACAATCCCAACCCTTGGTGCTAAAGGTGGCAGTGTCTCTTTTGCTCCCGAAATGAAATCACCACAAATAATTAATTTTTCGTATGATGCTTGCGAAATTTTATTACTATCACCCCATCTAGCAAGCCCTGAGCTCATAATTAAATATTTTTCAGGGAAATTTAATAGTACCGTTTCGACAAGCATCTGCTTGGCTTCAACCAAAGTAAATGCTTCGACAATAACATCGCAATTGCGGAATATGGTCACAATCGAGTTTTCATCTAACTTAATATCGTGAGTTTCGGTTTTAATTTGTGGATTTACTTTTTTGACGTTGTCAGATAATGCAAGCACCTTTTTTTGTCCTATTTGATCTTGAAAATAGTACTGAACAGCAAGGTCGGATTCCTCAACAATATCTAAATCGGTTAAAACCAAATGTCCAATACCTGCACGAGCTAATGCCATAGCACAGTTTGAGCCTAAACCTCCACTGCCAGCGATACCCACTTTTTTATCGTGCAGCCTACGTCTTATGGTTTCTATGCTAAACATCTGATTTATAATAAATTAAACTAGTTTGTCAATCATTTGCAATATAACATTAAGAACTGATGCCCCGAAGCATTTGCTTCTTGCGGGGCTCCAGCCGTACGTTGAATCAGGTAGATTGTTATTATCCTTAAATGGCATTTCAATTGTCAGTGATAGGCAATCGAAATTTTCGCCAACCCATTTGCTACAAATATCCATTTTTGCTTTTCCAGGTTTGTCTATTTCGTAACCTATATCAGTTTGAAAATCAGGACTTATATCTTTCCATCTATCAGTAAACTCTTTTTCCAACATGCTTAAACGTTTGCTAAACGAGGGTATTCCTGCATTTGATGTTGCAAAGCAGTAGGGGAGAGCTTCATCACCGTGGATATCTAAACACATATCAACACCTGTATCTATCATACGTTGACGCACATAATATACTTCTGGCGTTTCCATAGGGTCGGGATTTTGCCAAGCACGGTTTAAGTTGTGTCCAGCTGCGTTGGTTCGCAAATTACCATGTATCGAACCATCTGGGTTGATATTCGGAATCAGATAAAAGATAGCTTTGTCTAAAAGTGTGCGTGAAACCGGATCGTTTGTGTCGGAGAGTCTTTCAATTAACCCCTCCATAAACCATTCAGCCATGGGTTCGCCTGGATGTTGACGGCCAATAATCCAAATTTTTGGCTTACTGTCGGCAATTTCGCCCGCCACAAGTAAATCAATATTGCGACCTTCTACGGTCTGTCCTAGGTTTTCAAGTACCATTTGTTTGCTTGTTTGGGCTTTGTGTATCATTTCAAGATGCCGTTGGTGCGAATATGGTGCAAAATATGCATAATAGACCGAGTTGTATTCGGGCATATGCGTTATATGTAGTTTTTTTCCGTCGAAAGAGGTGGGTACTCTAAACCAAGTTTTTAGGTCGTATGATGCAACTGCACGGTAGCCCGTCCAACCTTCGGGATAGCTCACTTCTGAGGCGTTAACAATTGATATTTTACACGGGAAGCCTTGTGCGCCTTCTAAACGGAAATAGAACCATTGCATAAATGTGCTTTTAGTGTCTCGCCTGATAGCAAGCTCTATATTTTCAGGGGTCTCGGCTTTTATTACTTCAATGTTTCCGCCGTCGAAATTTGCAGTAACTTTCATATATCTTATGTTTTTTAGAGTGTATTTACCACGTTATTTGTGGCGATTTTTCGCTAAAGTATATATTTTTTTGGAGATTAGCACAAAAGCCATAGTTAAAAGCAATTAACAATGTACAATTAGCAATGAACAATTAATGGCTAATCGATTGATTTTCAATCAATAGCAACGACTTTTAAATCAGGGATTAGGTTGATAAATATATTTATGAGCTTTAGCACTTAATCAATTAGCAATTAACAATTGAGTTATAAGTTAGCTACAAGTAAAAACTTTTACCTTTCCCTTTGCACCTTGTAGCTTTTTTGTAGATATTGTTTTGCTGGTTAAAAAGTTTCACTATTTTTGTGAAGGCATAAAAATAGATATGCCAAAATTAAAGATAGGTCATGCCCTGTCTCTACTTTTAACTTTATAAACTTTTAACTAAACATTTATGAGAGCATACGGATTTCCCGGTCAGGGAGCACAATTTGTGGGTATGGGCAAAGATCTTTATGATAATTTGCCAATTGCCAAAGATTTGTTTGAACAAGCCAATGAGATATTGGGCTTTAGAATAACTGATTTGATGTTTGCAGGTACTGAAGAGGATTTGCGTCAAACAAAGGTAACGCAACCTGCTATTTTTCTTCATTCGGTAATATTGGCGAAGGCATTAGGCGATAATTTTAAGCCAGACATGGTTGCTGGTCACTCGTTAGGGGAATTTTCAGCACTTACGGCAGTTAATGCACTTTCGTTTGCTGACGGACTAAAGTTAGTTTACAAAAGAGCTTTAGCAATGCAAAAAGCTTGCGAAAAAGAGCCTTCAACTATGGCAGCTATTTTAGGACTCGATGATAACATCGTAGAAGATATTTGTCAAAAAATTGACGAAGTTGTTGTTCCAGCCAACTATAACTGCCCCGGACAATTAGTTATTTCAGGCTCTATGAAAGGAATTGAGATTGCATGTGAAAAACTGAAAGAAGCAGGGGCTAAACGTGCACTTCCTTTGAAGGTTGGAGGGGCGTTTCACAGCCCATTGATGGAACCAGCACGAGTTGAACTAGCAGAAGCTATTAACAATACGGTATTCAGCAAGCCTATTGCACCTGTATATCAAAACGTTGACGCTAAACCACACGTTGAGCCTGAGGCAATTAAAAAGAACTTAATTGCTCAACTAACTTCGCCTGTACGTTGGACGCAGATTTCTAAAAATATGCTTGCTGATGGCATGACAGAGTTTACCGAAGTGGGACCTGGCACAGTATTACAAGGTTTGATAGGAAAGGTAAGTAAAGAGGTGGTTGTAAAAAGCGCAGCGTTATAGTGTGAAATTTTCATCTTTTTATATATAAAAAAACGATTAGCGGTTTTCCTGCTAATCGTTTTTTTTGTTGTTTACAACGCTAAGAGCGTGATAGTTACATAAATCTATTTTTTAATAAACTTATGTATTGTAGTATTGTTAATTCCAGTTATTTTTACAAAATAAGTGCCCGAACATAACATTTCAACATTTATGGTAGTTGTCGTATTGTCGGTTTTGGTTGTCTTGACTAAAGTTCCACTACTGTTGTATATTTCAATAACAACTTCGTCGCTATAGTTGCGTTCTATTGTTAAAGTGTTATTTACTGGGTTAGGATACAATAGCACAATATTTTCTGTATTTCCCCCGATTCCAACGGTCATGTTTACATTAACTGTTTGGTCAGAGCCGTTTATCGTGAACATGCCTTCACTGTCATTATATCCAGTTTTTGTGGCAGTATAGCTATAGTCTCCGTTAGGCAATTTGGTAGTTGTCTCTCCAGAAGCATTTGTCGTCAATGTATTATCGTCAATTACAATAGTTACATCTTCAATAGGATTATTGTTGTTTGCATCTTTAACCGTAAACGTTACATTGTAATGGAAAACATTGTTTAAAATCACTTCTATCGGAATTTTTACAAAAATAGATTCTCCTTTTATGATTTGCCGTATAACTATTGAGGTGTTACCTTCTTTGTTTCCAATAAGTTGCAGAGTGTTTTCGTTTATTGTAGCAGAGACTAACTCCTCATCTGGTGCATCGGCAATCTGATATATAGGAAAATTTGTCGGTAAATTCAAGCTATCGAACAGTGATGTCAAATCAACGTTTATTGTGTCATACTCCATAACCGATTCTGCAGACGCAGTCAGGATATTTCGTTCGCCGCCAAAATCGTCCATACAGAAATAGCTTGGAATTGTGCAGCCGTACATGTTGGGGCGAGTTCCGTCTGTACTGAAGCATATATGTTTTACCTTTCCTAAAGAGCGCAAATCAAACCATTGCCACGATTCAAGCGTATAGTGATGATTTGCATTTTCTGAACGATAGTCGGCTAAGTAAAATTCAGCTGTATTGCCGTTATCCGCCGTTGCGATAACTTTAAACCAGTCGCCCTCGTGGAATGGAGTATTTGGCTCATCGCCCAAACCCGTTCCGTTTTCCGATACGTAAACTACCCATGCGTTGTTAGTAATATAGAAACCGTTAACAGTGTCTCCATCTTCGTTGTGGGTTAACGTTACTTGAGTTGGGTCGCCCATTGTGAATGCTACTGCGTAGTTTTCAGAGTTGTTAACACCGTGTCCGACTGCAGAGTTGAATTGGTCGGTTAATAAGTTTACGAATGTTGTAGCTGTTCTATTTGAGTATGCAAATCCTGCCCACGTGTAGTATTCTGCCATGAGCGTATTGGAGAAAGAATACGAACCGCTATAAAATACTGACGTGGTTTGCTCTGGGTCTCCCCAATAGTAGCTTTCAGGTTCGAGATATAAATCGTCGAATGTGGCAACTCCCTTTGAACTAGACACTTTAATAGGAGCTTCAGTAACTTTGTCTGTACGTG
>DAOSIN010000111.1:0-6470 GCA_035366675.1 Salinivirgaceae bacterium
AATTGACAGTATTGATGCAAATAATGAAATTTTAAAATCATTTTCTGTTAGTACCAATATTAAATTGATTGCATCTGGCTTAACGTTTTGGATTAATTCAAAAGAGTACGATTTGAACTCGAAAAAATTGTCAATTCCATATATTGAACCAAAAATTAAAGAAGCGTTATCAAATATAAACTATACGTTTATTGACACCCCCAAAAATGCAGATTACAAAATAGAATTAGTTGCAAAAGTCAGAAAAGGTGACAATCCGTATGATATTTATTTCTCTTATCTTGACGCAACAGTATCTGTGTTTGATTTTTCTACGAAAAAAGAGATTTATAAAAATTCATTCGTTAATATAAAAGGGAGTGGAAATTCATACGAAAGAGCAAGTATAAATTCATATAACAAAGCAGCTGAAAAAATTAGTTCTGAAATAACAAAAATCTTAAAAAAATAAAACCTTAACCGAATCTTAATAATTTCGCAATTGCTTTCTTTATAAAGTTTCTTAGTTTTGTGCAATTGTAAACTTGCAATTGTACGTATTGCAAAATCGTTTAGTGTATATCACTAAAATATCCAAAATAGTATAAAAATGAGTGCATCTAATAACACAAAAAGGGGACTCAGTCTGACAATTGTTATAGGCGCCATTTTGGTCTTAACTTGCTTGATTTTAGTTGCTTTCAATTTTGGCTTGTTAAATCCGTCCCTACAATCTATAATTTTTTCTTGGCCCATGTTGCTCGTGATGCTCTCGTTTATCGGTTTTTCAAAAAGATATATATTTGTTCCGTTACTACTTCTGTTAGTTGGCGTCTTTTTTCTTCTACCACGTATAGAGAGCGTTTATCCCGGAATATTAGGCGGAGTGGGCGTCAATTTTGTCTCTAAATATTGGTACATCTTACTGATAGTCGCCTTTCTATTATTTATTATAGACATGTTCGTAAGCAAAAGAAAAGGTAATTGTCTTACATAGAAACATATCTCTGAAATTGATTCCCTATTTGGTTATCAACAACTTGGTGTTATTTGAGTATTTGTTATCGTAGATATGGACAATATAGAAACCTGGCTGTAAATTAGCTTGACAATTTATTATTTTATCAGGTGGCGTTTTTTGTTGATAGTGTGCTACTTTTTTGCCACAATAGCTAAACACTTCTATATTAAGCACTTTATTTACCTGTCCCATCCATTTAAAGCTAAAATTATTTGTTGTGGGATTTGGATATAACTCCACATCGCACTCCGAATTATTGTTAAAAAGGTCTTCGATTCCAAGTATTCCACAAACACGTGTGGGCAGATTGTCAGGGTTAAGCCAATATTTCAGCTGTTGCGATTTTTCTGGGTACTTGTCCCACGCATAGGCTACCTGAGTAAAATAATCAGGATTCAAATTTTCACACGATGCACTACTGCCTGTTAATACGCCAATAACGTTATGGTTTTGATCAAATAAAGGTGAACCGCTCGACCCTCCTTCTGTAGTTCCCAGATCCCAATATGTTACTTTCCAAAACGAATTTTTATCGTAATTGCTTTCAGATGGATAACTTGTAATCAATGGAGGTTTATTGTCAAACGAAATTTTCTTGACGTCTCCGCGAGGATGGTGCATTACCACCGTATTTGTTGGAGTTCGTCCCGAAGCGTCCCAACCTGCATAGTTTACATTAAAATGCTCAGGTATTGGTTGTTTAGACTCCAAAAGCGCAAAGTCAACAGATCCAGTTGAATCATTTTTGGTAGCACGCATCAAAAATCCTGGACGAACTTGTTGTATCGGAGAATCGGGACCGTTACACGATGGACTTTCGTAATTAAAGTATGCAACAGTTTTTGCTGCTGTTATAGAGTCTGCTACACAATGGTTTGCGGTAAGCATATATGGCTTTTTGTCATTTCTTAAATTGTTAACAATTGCACCTGAACACAGGTATTGTGAGTTTATAATGAGCCTAACAACCGAGCTTTTTTCATTTTCCCACTCTACCGCCTCAGGACATCTGACATCAATATTACAACTCCCCGATGAGCCGTAAAACCCATCTTTATTAGCTACTCCAATATAATCATATCCAAGCGTTGTGAGGGTGATGTTTGGTGTTATGGAATCTTTTTTTATAATTTTTAGTTTCAATATATCCCCTGATATAAGCGGAGTTGGCAAATATCCGTAAGTGAAATCATCATAAGAGAATGGTCCAAACAACTGTTCTTCGTTATGGTCTGATATAAACAATTCAAAATTGCTTGAGTTTGAGGAGATTGTTAAGATTGCATTCAACGATTTTGCACCATCGGACTGACAAGTTAACGATATAGTACCTCTATCGTGGCTCAGTTCAGCATAATCGGCAATATTTATCCCTACATCAATCTGTTCAGCGAACTTATATGGAGTTCCGTTTTTTGATATATCTAACTTATTTTGAGGAATATACGGCTTTGAAAAACGTATATATCCTATTGACACTTCTTCAATTTGCGATAGCGCTATGTTGCAAACCGATACGATTATTGCAATGACTATTAAAAATTTTCTTATCATTTGGCTTATAGATTTACAGTATCATTTAGATAAACAAATTTTTTCGCAAATTAGTTTCAAACTAATCACTATTCAGTCATATCGATTAATATAACATCTTTATGTTTGTTTGTATCGAAAGTAAAAAAATCGTCTGGATATGTTTGATCGATTGTGTATTTTATCACACTGATAGTTATTCTAGAACCATCTTTTGAAAAATACTTAATTTGTTCAATTCTATTGTTTGCTTTATCTATTAACACTTTGATTTTAAAGTACTCAACATTTCTGTTTTCTGGAACAAGCTCTAATTCGGCTAATGTTTTTCCTGCCTCATTTACGTCACCTATAAGTTGATATTTGAACCCTTTGGTATAAATTGTAAAAATCTGTTGAGGATTATCTAAAAGGCTTTCGCTTTTGTTCTTATCGACATTGTACAAATTCACCTCCTCTACTTCTGGCATATAAACCCATTTCTTTTTGCCGTTACAGTACGTTTCTGACCCCATCATGACCAACTTATATTTATCTTGTTTTTGCCAAAGTGTCCCTTTATGATTCTCCTCGGTTTTGGGTTCTGCTGTGGTAATCAATGCGTTAAATTCAATTTTTGCTGTTTTCCACGACTTTGTGTTTTTAGATACTCTGTCTAAAAGAGTTCGCGCAGCAGGATCGTACTGTGCATTAGTTAAAATTGGTAATGAAACGAATAAAAATAACAATAGGTTTTTCATTTTCTATGTTTTTTCAGGTTATTAGCATTATACTTTACAATTATACGAATTTTTCTTTTATCAATTAAGGTTATTTAGCAACTGTTCAAGTGAATATTCATCAGGAATAAGTACCTGTCTGGCTTTGCTACCCTCAAAAGGTCCAACTATTCCTGCAGCTTCAAGTTGATCAATAATTCTTCCTGCTCTATTATACCCTATACTAAATTTTCTTTGGATTAGCGAAGTGCTGCCTTGTTGATGGATTACCAATAGTCGTGCCGCATCTTCAAAAAGTGGGTCTTTCTGTTGTAAATCGACAGACAAGGGGTCTAAACCACTGTTTTCAGGAACATATTCAGGCAGCTCGTATATATTGGAATAAGCCTGTTGTTTAGAGATATAATCAGTAACAGCATCAACCTCAGGTGTGTCAACAAAAGCACATTGAACCCTCACAAGTTCACCGCCAAGTGAAACTAACATATCTCCTCTCCCAATTAGTTGATTTGCTCCCGGACCATCTAAAATTGTTTTACTGTCAATACCCTGTGCAACTCTAAAGGCTATTCTTGCCGGGAAATTTGCTTTTATCAAACCTGTAATAATATTTGTCGTTGGTCTTTGAGTTGCAATTACCATATGAATTCCAATTGCTCTTGCCAACTGTGCTATTCGGGCAAGAGGCATTTCAATTTCTTTCCCAGCAGTCATTATCAAATCGGCGTATTCATCGATAATAACCACTATATATGGCATATATTTGTGTCCTTTATTTGGATTTAATCGCCTATTAATAAACTTCTCATTGTACTCTTTAATATTCCGAACATGCGCCATTTTAAGTAAATCATAACGACTATCCATCTCTACACACAAGCTATTTAACGTATATATAACTTTGGTAGTGTCTGTTATAATGGGTTCGTCATTGTCTGGCAAACTTGCAAGAAAATGTTTATCAAGTTTGTTATAGAGCGTTAATTCCACCTTTTTGGGATCAATCAATACCAACTTTAATTCAGCTGGATGTTTTTTATACAACAGACTCGTTAAAATTGCGTTCAAACCCACCGACTTACCTTGTCCTGTTGCACCCGCAACTAATAAGTGTGGAGCTTTTACAAGATCAATAATAAATGCTTCGTTTGTTATTGTTTTGCCTAGAGCCAATGGAAGCTCAAATTCTGTTTCCTGAAACTTTTTACTTGCTAAAACAGAGCGCATTGTGACGACATCGGGGTTTTGATTTGGAACTTCAATTCCAACTGTTCCCTTCCCTGGTATAGGGGCAATAATTCTAATTCCGAGTGCTGCCAAACTTAGAGCTATATCGTTCTCCAAGTTCTTAATTCTTGAAATCCTAACCCCGGGAGCTGGCACTATTTCATACAATGTGACAGTAGGTCCAACTGTAACTTTTATTAACACAATTTTGATATCGTAGTTTGCAAGTGTTGTTACAATCTTATTTTTATTTTCTTGCAACTCATTATCTGATACATTATTATCAGCCTTGTCAACTTTTGGCAACAAGGCCAATGTTGGATATTGATAGTTAGATAGTTCTAACTTAGGATCATATTTACCTTCTGCTACTGTTTTCAGATTTTCTTCCGATTCCTCATCATCTTCAACACCTTGTTCAATTTCAAATCCGACCTCTCCTGAATAATTGCCTATATTCTTAGATATTGAATCAGTATCATTGTCAACCATATCGTCTTCAACTAACTCTACATCTAATAAATTGTTGCCTGCATCGTTGGGATCTATTGGGGTTGGGCTTTGAGCTGATATGTCAACAGAGTCGTTTTCTAATGATTCACGATCTTCGCTTTGTGGTTTTTCTACAACAAAATCATATGAGTCTGTCTCTGTATTATTATCTGCTGCGCTTTGAGTATCATCTTCAATATCTTCTTTACCAACAACGTTAATTTTAATCTCCGATGAGCCGGTTCCGATTGTTTCTATTCTCGTGTCCAACTCATTTTGTTCTGTCTCCGTATCGCTATGTTTTTTAGAATTGGTGGCGATATTTCTAAAATAGTTTACTATTTTCTCAAATATCGGCTCAAACAAAAATGCTATTATACCAATTGCCAAAAACAGAATAAAAAGTCCTGTCCCTGCTTTTCCCAACATCGACTCAATCCATTTTGACATATAGTGTCCGTGGGCACCTCCTAATAGGTAATATCGGTCAACAAACAGATAGCTTAATGCTATTGATAACCAAAACATTACAACAATTAAGCGAATAGTTGTTGCTCGAAATGGCATGATTTTTTTTCCAAAAAATCTCATTCCAAACAAGAATATTATTGGTATTAGCAGAAAAGCCGGTACTCCTACCCATTTTATAATTAAAGTGACTGACAGAAAAACACCTAATTTTCCCATCCAATTCGAGTATTTTATGTCGACATCTGTAAGAAGTTCGCCAGCAGAAATATCCATAAGCATGCTATCGGATTGCCACGAGAACAAAAAGGAGATAAATGACACTAAAATAATAAACGATAACCCTACGAAAAACAAACCCAAAAGAATAGGTATCCTTTTATCGTTGCCTCTCTTTGCTTTGGCTCTATTTTCGTTTTTATTTCTAGATCTTTTTGCCATAAATTAAAAAATAAAACAATATAAAATAACCTTTTTACTTGGGCAAATATTCCTCAAAAACCGCTTCAAATTTTTCACGATCCACTATTTGATAATCATCAGATATTGCAAACATTAAATTGCTAACGGTAGTATCTTTACTATTAATAAATTCTATCATAACAGGTACACCCATTGTTGAGATAGTGTAGTTCAACAATATACCATTTATGCAGTGAAAAGGTGTGCCAATATTTGGATTATCTATATTAAATTGATTTGTATAAATAACTTTTTTTTCACAATTATATTCTCCAGACAACTTAATATCACACTCTACAGCATCAAACCCTTTAAATTTCAGCAAGTTAATATTATCACTTATTAATAGGTGATCAGAGTTTTCAAATTTTAAAGGTTTATCACTTAACGATTGAATATTGGCATATTTTTTATCTAAAAACTTTGCTATAAGCGTCCTTGTGCTATCTTTTGTATTAATTATTTGTGCTGATGAAAAAAAACCCATCCAGCCTTCAGCCTTATAGTATATGTAATCATTGGTGTAGTAAACAACTAATTTTTCGGGCATTAATGCAATCACAGGTTGT
>DAOSIN010000112.1:0-6467 GCA_035366675.1 Salinivirgaceae bacterium
TTCCCGTATGGCTGTATCAATTAAAGTTTTATCCGTCAATTGTTCAAACATTCCACCTGGGAAAGCAATTTGACCACTGTGGACACCGTCATATTTGGCGCGTTCAATAAATGTCAGGTTTGGGTCTTGGCTGTTGAAGTCTACTAATATTAAAACAGCACTCTCTTTAGTGTTTTTATTTATAGTCTGTTGTAAGCTCCTCTGTTCTGGGAGCATTATCCGATGCATTTTTTCGCCCGGAAGCCCTGCCTTTAATCCTTGCCTTATTTTTTCAGTAAATTCCGAAATATCCATATACTACTGACAAACAATCAACGTATAGTTCTTCTTGCCCTTTTGTATCAATAGATATTTACCGTTTAGTAGTTGGTTGGCATTGATACTCTGTTCAGTATCATCAATTTTTTCTTTGTTGATACTTAATCCACCGCCTTGAACCATTCTTCGCAACTCGCCCTTTGAAGCAAAAACTTGAGTTTTTTCAGCAAGTAGCGATATAATCGATACTCCACTTTCCAGCTCCGACTTTTCAACGAAAAATTGTGGTACTCCATCGAATACTGATAAAAATGTTTTTTCGTCAATTTGGGTTAGTGTCTCTTGTGTTGCATTGCCAAACAAAATTTGACTTGCTTTGCGTGCTATCTCTAACTCTTCGGCTCCATGTACAAAAACTGTAATCTCTTCAGCCAGGCGGTTTTGCAAATATCTTAAATGTGGTTCTTTTCTGTGCTTATTAATTATTTCAGTTATCTCTTCCTTTGTGAGCAAAGTAAATATTTTGATATACTTTTCAGCATCTTCGTCCGATACATTAATCCAGAATTGGTAAAATTGGTATGGCGATGTGTAGTTTTTGTCTAACCATATGTTTCCTTGTTCAGTTTTTCCAAATTTTCCACCGTCTGATTTTGTAATCAGGGGGCAGGTAATTGCGAAAGCTTCACTACCGGTTTTTCTTCTTATAAGCTCTGTTCCAGTTGTGATGTTGCCCCATTGGTCGCTTCCGCCCATTTGTATTTTACAATTGTACATGTTGTACAACTCGAGGAAATCGGTTGCTTGTACAAGTTGATACGAAAACTCGGTAAAAGACATTCCTTCGCGTTCTTCGCCTGATATGCGCTTTTTTACGCTATCTTTTGACATCATATAATTTACGGTTATATGCTTGCCTATATCGCGAATAAAGTCAAGGAATGACATTTTTGACATCCAGTCATAGTTGTTTGCAACAACTGCACTGTTGGCAGAATCGTCGAATCTTAAAAAGTGCATTGCCTGTTTTTGAATTGCTTCCTGATTCTTGCGTAATGTAGCTACATCTAAAAGGTTGCGTTCTTCGCTTTTACCACTGGGGTCGCCAATCATGCCGGTAGCTCCACCAATAAGCAAAATGGGTTTATGTCCGGCTTCTTGAAAGTGACGGAGCATCATTATCGAAACAAGGTGTCCTATATGTAGCGAGTCGGCTGTAGGGTCAATACCTACGTATCCGGCAACACTCTCTTCCTTTAATACTTCTTCGGTTCTGGGCATTATATCGTGTATCATTCCGCGCCATCGGAGCTCTTCAACAAAATTTTTTATCATAAATTGTCTGTTTTGACAAGGGTTAACTTGCTGTTTTGTAATTATATTGCGGGTTTTCAATAAAAAACCGAACAACTTATTTTCGGGCTACAAATATACGAAATTTAATGTGTTTGCTAATTCGATTAGCAATTAACAATTGGAACACGGAGCACACAGATTAAACAGATTATCACATATTTTCAACGATATTTTCCCAAAATCCGTGTAAATCTCTCAAATCAGGTATTGTCAGTGTTTCACTTCGTGCAATAAAAAAGCCCGAAAGCAGTGCTCCGGGCTGTAAATATAGAAAACAGTATTTTTATTTATCTTTAAAGCCTACTAAAATGGATACACACCCATTCTTTGCAGGATTATCAATATCTAAACTTTCAGGAACTTCAATTTCAACGCGTATTTGTTGTGTGGCAGTGGAGCTGAAATCCCACATTTTTGCATAATTGTATTTTGTGTTGTCGAATATAAGTGTATTTTGTGTGTCATACAATCGGAATTTTAAATTGCCTAATTGCTTTTCAGAACAAATCAATAAACGATAATCTTGATTTGCATAAAATGTTAAAACAACTTCGGCAACATCGCCTTCATTGAGTAAGGTTGCATTCACTTGTCCATTAAATATGTAAGGGCTTATTTGAGGAACACATGTTTTTTTAGTAAAATTACTGCACTGCGCTATCGCAACATTGCCCATTAACATTGTCGATAATGAAATTCCAATTATTAAGAGTACACGTTTCATACATCTATATTTTTTTCAGTCTAAGGTCGTATGAAACTCACATGCTTTATAGTCATGCTTTTGGGTGTCACGTTTAAGTTGGCATGTTCGTTTCATACCTTTTTAGGTTATTGTGTTTTTATTATTCTATTTAGAAATACAATAGTAGTGTTTATATGTCAACAATCCAAATTGATTCTATTTTTTATTATAACCGTTCGTAAAATTACAAATTTATTTTTTATTTCTATGTATAAGTTAAAAGTTAAAAGTTTGTAAAGTTAAAAGTATTTGACAATTGTTAATTATATCAAATTGAATATCAGACGATTGTAAGGGTTTGGTGTTATGCTCTTCCTTGTTAATGTTTTAATATTAGTAGTTACAGTTAAAATTCAAAAGTATTTTCTTTCTCCTTTATGTAAATAATTATTTTTACCTTGCAACGAAAATGCATAATCATGGACGAGAAGATTTTGCAACATATCTGGCAATATGGTTTATACGACAGACAGGCGATGAAAACCGTTGATGGTCAGGATATTCAGGTTGCATCCCCGGGAATGCAAAACAACGATTCGGGTCCCGATTTTATCGATGCACGAATAAAAATAGGCGACACAGTATGGGCAGGGTGCGTTGAGGTACATTGTAAATCGTCCGATTGGAATAGTCACAAACACTCCGAAGACCCCGCATACAACAATGTTATTTTACATGTGGTATATGAAAATAACGTTGATATAATAGCTCAAAGCGGATATAAGATACCAACGTTTGAAATGAAGTTTCATCCAAAAATTTCAAGTAATTATCGCGAATTGTACGAAAGTCGGCGTTGGGTTCCGTGTGAATCGAACTTTAGCTCAGTTGAAACTTTGTTTTTAAATATTTGGATAGAGACGTTATCAGTTGAAAGAATGGAGCGCAAATACAACGATATTCTATCAATATTAGAAGACACAAAAAATGATTTTAATGAGTTGTTTTACAGACTATTATGTAAAAACTTAGGATTTAAAGTTAATGCAATGCCGTTTGAAAGGCTGGCACAATCGTTGCCTTTATCGATTATTCAAAAAATATCTGACAATAAAGTGTTGCTCGAAGCCCTTTTGTTTGGTCAGGCAGGATTTTTTGATAGTGACGAAAACGAACCAGACGATTATAAGACATTATTAAAAAGAGAATATGAGTTTTTAAAACATAAATACAACTTAAAACCGTTGTACTATACTGAGTGGAAGTTTTTCAGAACTAGACCAACAAATTTTCCAACAGTTCGCATAGCTCAACTTGCGGCACTTTTGAACAAATCAACAGATTTTATCGGATTTTTAATCGACACAGAAGATGTTCGAGAGCTCTTTAAATACTTTAAACAACCTGTTTCGGAGTATTGGCAAAATCATTACAATTTTGGGAAACCTGCAAAGCGTAAGATCTCTGAAATTGGTGACCAATCAATCGAAGGTATAATTATAAATACGGTTTCTCCATTTTTATTTGCTTACGGCATGTTTAACGGAACTGAATATTTGAAAACCAAATCAATAGAGTGGTTAGAACAGATGTCGCCAGAGAATAATTCAATTATTGAGAAGTGGCGCGAATTGGGTGCCGAAATAACAAACGCTCGGCAGTCACAAGCATACTTAGAGTTAAAAAATAGTTACTGTGATAAAAAACGGTGTCTCGAATGCCGAATTGGTTGCAGATTGGTTGCAGAAGTGTAAAATTACAGTTTATTAATAAGCTATATATTTGTAGGCAGAACTAAAAAATGACTTAATAAATGCAGAAAATTTTGATTACAGGAGGAGCAGGATTTATCGGTTCGCACACCTCGGTTTTAATGATAGATAAAGGTTACGACATAGTAATCCTTGATAATTTTTCCAACAGCGATGCAAAAGTTTATGACCGCATTAAAGCCATTACAGGAAAAATGCCAAAAAATGCCGAAATAGATATTTGTAACAAAGAGCTACTCGACCAGTTTTGGTCTAAAAATCGCGATATTAATTCGGTAATACATTTCGCAGCCAGCAAAGCAGTTGGAGAGTCGGTTGAACAACCACTTAAATATTATGCCAATAATATTGGTGGCATTCTAAATGTTATTGAAATAGGATTGAAATATGGTTTAAAAAACTTTGTGTTTTCTTCATCTGCTACTGTTTATGGACAACCTGAAGTTTTGCCTGTTACGGAGCAAAGTCCGTTGATTAAAGCCGAATCTCCTTACGGGAATACAAAACAAATATGCGAAGATATTCTTAATGACGTAGTTAAAAGTAATGTTAAACTTAGAGTAATGTCGCTACGATACTTCAACCCTATCGGTGCTCACCCATCGGGATTGCTTGGCGAACTGCCACGAGGCGTACCAAACAATCTAGTGCCATATATTACGCAAACTGCGGCGGGTATTAGAAAGGAACTTCGAATTTTCGGTAACGATTACAACACCCCCGATGGTACTTGCATTCGTGACTTTATTGATATTAACGATTTAGCCGATGCTCACTTTTGCGCATTGAAATATCTTGACAGTAAACCAGATAAACCTGTTTACGAGGCTCTTAACGTCGGAACAGGTCATGGGACAACTGTTTTGGAACTTGTTGAAACTTTTGTAAAGGCAACAGGTGTAAACATAAATTATTCTTTTGTAGAGCGGCGCGCAGGCGATATTGAGAAAATCTGGGCTGACTCCACTTTGGCAAACAAAACGTTAGGGTGGAAAGCTAATACTCCATTGGCAGAAACCCTAAGAAATGCTTGGAAATGGGAAAAGAATCTGCAATTAGCAATTAGCAATGCTTGCACTGAGCGAAGTCGAAGTGAGCAATGAACAATTGAAACACGAATGACGTGAAATTAACGTATGTGTGAAAAATTTGCAAACTGTGGGTATTGTGGCGATTGTAGAGACGGGGCATGCACCGTCTCTACGTTAAAATCGTTGCCCGCGTGAACCGTATTACTTGGGCTAAAGCCCAAAAACACGTGTGCCAACATAATCCACGACTTAAAAGTCGTGGCTATTAATACAACAATTGCCCCTTTAATTTTGCCAAAGGCTAATAGTTAACAGCCAATAGCTAAAGGCTTCCGACTTCCGACTTCTTCACACGTTAAACCTAATATGCAAAATATCACCATCTTGCACAACGTAGTTTTTCCCTTCAATCGACAGCTTCCCTTTCTCTTTACAAGCTTGTTCTGAGCCAAGTGTTACAAAATCAGTATATTTCATAACTTCGGCACGTATAAAACCACGCTCTAAGTCGCTATGTATAACGCCTGCGGCTTGTGGTGCGGTTGCACCTTTTTTAATTGTCCAAGCGCGTATCTCTTTTGGTCCTACTGTGAAAAAAGTCTCCAAATCTAACAACGAGTACGCTGCACGAATAAGCTTATTTACACCCGGTTCGGTTAAGCCCATATCTTGTAAAAATGCCATTCGGTCCTCTTCTGTTTCAAGTTCCGAGATTTCCGATTCCATAGCACCAGCAATCACAAGTACCTCAGTTTTATCGTTTTTCAAAAACTCTTTGACTTGCTCAACATATCTGTTTCCGTTAACAGCCGAGTTATCGTCAACGTTGCAAACATAAATTACTGGTTTTACTGTAAGTAGAAAAATATCGTCAATAAAGTGCGTATGTTCTGGAGCAACGGGAGCCGTCGATACGTTTTGGAAGTTTTCAAGGTGTTCTTTATAAACGTTAAGAATCTCGATGCCTTTTTTTGCATCCTTGTCGCCCGATTTTGCAACTTTTTCGAGTCTTGTTATTTTTTTTTCAACTGACTCTAAATCTTTTATTTGTAGTTCAAGATTTACTGTTTCTATATCCCTTACTGGATTTACAGAGCCATCAACGTGCGGTAAGTTTTCGTTATCAAAGCAGCGTAAAACGTGAATTAAAGCGTCGCAATTGCGGATTTCGGAAAGAAACTGGTTTGCGCTTTTGTCGGTTCGTCCGGCACTTTTGGTTAATCCGGGGATATCGACAATTTCTACTGTGGTATGTAAAATCCTTTCGGTAGTTTGGTATTTCTCTAGTTCGTATAGCCGCGAATCGGGTACGTTTATAATGCTTAAATTAGTTTTGTTGCTATATGCGAAATTGCTTGTCTCTGC
>DAOSIN010000113.1:0-6422 GCA_035366675.1 Salinivirgaceae bacterium
GAAAATGCATACTCTACTGGATTTACGAGGCTCTATTCCAATCTACATAGATATAACCACTGGTTCCGTACATGATGTGAACATATTGGATACGATGCCAATTGAACCTGGCTCTTACTACATTATGGATAAAGGCTATACTGATTTCAAAAGGCTTTATCAGAAGATCACTATACAGAATGCCTTTTTTGTCACAAGAGCGAAAGACAATCTCAGTCATACCGTTGTAGAGCACTTTGAAGTTGATAAAAGCACTGGAGTACTTGAAGATAAACTCATTTCTCTTAACGGGTTCTACACTTCGAAGAAATATCCGGAGACGCTCCGTATCGTTACCTACGAGGACTTCTCTGATGGTACTCTGTATAACTTTATGACTAATGATTTCACTCTTGATGCCATCACAATAGCCGAACTTTATAGAGACCGATGGAAGATTGAGCTTTTCTTTAAATGGATCAAAGGGCATCTTAAAATCAAAGCCTTTTACGGGACCAGTGAGAATGCTGTCAAGTGTCAGATCTGGATTGCCATCTGCACATACCTTATCGCAGCAATCGCGAAAAAGAAACTTGAACTTAAGGTATCTCTTTACACTTTCACACAAACTTTAGGACTCACCTTGTTCGAAAAAACTGATATCAAAGAACTATTTAGTGGCAAAAAATATATTAATAATTTGTCCGACAATCCTATCCTGCCACTATGGGAAAATTAAACCGGACAGCAGTGAGATTTTATGATAAATTTAGTCCCTTGTTTTATTTCATTTTCCAAAAAATCTTGTGTCCACTTAAATTCTCCTTTTAATCTAAAATCTGAAGTTGAATAACCATTAATAATTTGAATCTTATCCAAAAGCTCTACCCTGTCATTTATATGTGGAAAGTATTCTCCATTAGGAAACTTCTGGGGATTAAAAAATACTTTTTCTTTTGGAAAAAGCAATATTCGTTCAGAATTACCTGAGTTTAGCAATGGCTGGTCACCTCCGTCTAATATTTCTCCATTATATTTAGTCGGATTCCAACTTTTCTCATAGCACAATATATATTCATTGGTTTTTCTTGATTTTGTAGAAAGAGCAGGTGGTGTTGACGTTTTTACCCAAGAAAAAATTTCTATAAAATTTGCTTCTCCAAAAATCTCATCCATAATTTTTTTTAGATTAGCAATTTCTTCTACTCCCATCGAAATAAAAATCACCCCGTCGTCGGTCAGCAGATTGCGGGCTAATTTGAGGCGCGGATACATCATGGAGAGCCAGTCGGAATGATAACGACCGGAGGTTTCGGGGTTCGCTACCAGGCGGCGGTTGTATTCATCGATTTGTCCACTTTGAAAAAGTTCGGTTTCTCGGTCGGTGGCAAAATTATCTTTGTACACAAAATCGTTGCCTGTGTTGTAGGGCGGATCGATGTAAATCATTTTGATTTTGCCGAAGTAACTTTCCTGTAAAAGTTTCAGCACTTCGAGGTTGTCTCCCTCAATATAGAGATTTTCGGTATTGTCGAAATCCACCGAATCCTCACGCACGGGGCGAAGTGTTTTGGTGGTGGGCAGGTTGGCCGTAACAATAGCTTCGCGTTTGCCGGGCCATTCGAGGCGGTAACGTTCGCGGTTGCCTTCCACGATGTCGTGGCTCAACTCCTGCTGCAAGAAGTCAAAATCAATCTTTTTCCCTTCAGCAGTTTCGGTAACGCATTGTGGAAATAATGCGGCCAGTTTTTCTATGTTTTCGTGCACGAAATCGGGAGTACGGAGGTCGAGTTTCTCTATGTTGCTCATATCTTATTTTATAGCTATCGATTAAAACTTCGTTTTGTTTTTAGCTTTATATTCTTGGAAAATTTTCAGAGTAAGCAAAGATAAACAATTATTCACGACAAAAAATGAAGCTAAAAGAAAAGATTTCAATATTAAAAGTAACCATCCGGCAAAATGCATATTGTAGCCTCTGATATTGCTTTTTAATTTTGTTTAAAAATTATCTATTAACACCCTTTTTTAATTTTTGATATTTTTCAAAATTTTTAAAATAGTAAAAACTTTCTTTATCAACGAGTTATTTTGTCCCATTTAATTGGATAGGTTGAAGATCGAATTTAAATTTGTTTGAACTCAAAACTATTTAAGCTATGGGCGAAGACATTTTTTTATTTGATTGGGCTGAAGAGCTCGTAGACAAGATTATTGCTTCTATCTGTGAGGTTATCTCTAAAGAGGGAAGTGATAATCCGGTTTTCATCGTCGAGAGGGAATATGGGAAACTCCCTCCTGAAAAACAATTTCTGCTACAATACTTAGTTGCTGTATGCTGGCTCGGAAAACGTGAGGATGGGTACGAGGCATTGGCAAAACAGAATGTTGTAGATGTGTGGTTTGCATTGAATTATGTGCCGTAGAACCTATTATTGGGTATTGTGATGCTAACTGCACTTTTAAATTTCAACTAATTACAATTAACAAAAATTCATCACTATTTTATGAATGTGGACTGTAAGTAAGCCAAATTCTAAAATGCCAAGTCGTGGAGGAAGAAGGGTTGTCAAAAGTTGATGCCTGGCGCCTCGTGAATGTGATTCTCAGGCTGTATAAGGTCATAGCAAATTGCTATGACCTTTGCAACCTGTATATAGACAAAAAATCTCTTGTACTGAAAAAATGGATTGACAAGGATAAAGAGATAGTAAACTACTTCCGGAAGCCTCAACGGTATGGATATGGCACTAATGTCAGTGTTCAACTATCTGACCATATTTTTGAGAAGCTTTATAAATTCATAATCGAGGAGAATGATTTTCCACTTGCCATGGATTTCATACAGCCTAAACTCCATCTTAATAATTTAATCCATACCATGAGAACTGTTGAGGAGAATGCGAATATGAAGTTTTCAAGTATAGATTTTATGGTCTCTTTGCGTGATTTTCGATCGGAGATCTATAAATGGGCTGCAGTTTATTCCTCCCGAATCAATTCAACCATCGATAAAGAGATGGCTAAACGAAAGATTATGACCTACTCTTTATTGTGTGAAGCAAAAAGTAACAATAATATTCTCGAAGAAGAAACAAATCAATATGCTATTGCTGACAAGAATTCTTTTGAACTTTCTGATTTCTTCATTGATGAATATGACTCGCAGTGCATAAACAGGATTTATCAATTTCTCACTTTCCTCAACTCTCAAAAAGGTCCACTATATATCGCCAAAATTTCATCTATAATTGCCATTGCCTGGGAGAATCATCTTTTGTGTGACACTTACAATAATACCCTTCAGGCTGTGTTTAATCACTTTGGGATTACTGACAAAATCGACAATTACAAACCGGCAAGGCTTCGGAAATCTAACTACAAAGGGAATATCCCATTGGCTAGAGTTCAGGCAATAAAATTCTTTCAATCAATAGACAACCGGGTATCCGTTCATTGACTTTTTCATATAGTTCCAATGTTGTGCCGGGATTTGTTACCTGTTTATTACCTCAACGATTAGATATTTGTGTAATTCGTTGATTTAGGTGAGGTTCTTTTGTTACTTGCCATAATGTGTTTTTACGTAAGCACGATAGATTGTTTTTACAATTCATTTTTACAGACATTTGTGACGGGTTGGGTGATAAAATCCAAGTTGTCATTCTGACCCCATACACCGAACGATATCACTGCTTGGAGGTGAGTTGGGAGGGGTGCAATTCCTAAATTTTTAATAATGGGAATTGATGTATACACGCTTGTAGCGGAATATCCTGATGTGGTAATTCAGGTAAAAGCAAGTGATCTGATTGAGGCGGCTCGTGTTTTTGCTAAGGATTTTGCCTCTCTGAATGACCTTAAAACGAAAGAATCTATTTTGCCGGATACTCTTTTTACGAAAAAAGAGGTGATGGATATTTTGGGCATAAGTGAAACCACTCTTTGGAGATGGGATGCAAAATATAATTATCTCCATCCAGTAATGGTCGGTGCAGAACGCCGGTGGCGTTGGAAAGATATATCCGCAATCATTGACGGAACAATTACTGATTATACAGGCAATCCTGTCTGGTCTGCAGAAAAGAACTCTAATACTTTAAGGGGAAGAGGGTGATGGAGGAGAACGATAGTTTTACAAACAAGATTTCTTTGGAGCTTGAGAAAAATTCTATTGTTAGCGAAGAGTGTAAACACGTCGGTATGCTCTCAATCAAGACGGCAAACAAGTCTGTTGAAGATGCCCTGAAGATGCCGGATCCTGTAGATCTATATTATGGATTGCTTAATGAGGGTGAGGTGGCTTGTCTGTTTGCAGATTCAAATGCCGGCAAGTCCATTTTTGCAGTCCAAATGGCAGATTACATCTCAAGGTTTAGGAAAGTTCTTTATGTGGATTGCGAGTTATCGGAAAAGCAGTTTCAGTTGAGGTACACAAGTAAAGAACTTGGATTCCGGTATATCTTTTCTGACAACTTCTACCGGGCGGAGATAGATTCGGACCATATCGGGATTCAGAACTATGAAGAGTCCATAATTAAGGATATTGAGGCAGCAGCTCTCCAGACCGGTTCCCGGATTGTGATTATAGACAACCTGACATATCTATGTAACAGCTCGGAAAAGGGTGATGTGGCCGGTTTGTTTATGATGAAACTGATTGCTTTGAAAAAGAAGCACTCTTTAACACTTTTGATTATCTCACACACTCCGAAACGAAATTTGAGTAACCCTATTACTCAAAATGATCTTGCCGGTTCTAAGAAGCTCTACAACTTCTTCGATAATGTATTCGCAATTGGTCAATCTGCCAAGGATAAGAGAATCAAGTTTGTCAAGCAAGTAAAGGTCAGGGCTAGTGAATATATCTATGACCGTGATAACGTCATAGTTTATGAAATAACAAATGAAGGTGGTTATGTGCATTTTCTTCATAAGGGTTATGGAAAAGAGTCGGAACACCTGAGGGACAAGACAGAGGATGATGAACATCAAACTCATTCAAACATTATGACACTCCACAAGGAGGGAAAAACTGTGCGAGAGATTGCCGATTTGGTCAATATGAGTAAAACTACAGTTCATCGGATTATTACTCAGGAAAAACAGAAGATGGAGTCCTCCCGGGATGATTCTGTCCCATATTGTGATGTGGGACAAGTGGGACAGACGGGACAGAGTCACCCTCCTCTCTTTGAGTTTGAAGGAAAGGATTCTTTTATTGTTGAACTTGAAGAGGATTGTGATGCGTTATGAATGATTTTCATACATATTTTTTGCAACCCTATAAAGGTCCCGGGAGTCGTTTAACTTGCCCGGCCTGTGGTGGCAAGCACTGTTTTTCTCTTTATGTGGATAAAAATGGTGATTTCATTAATGAAGGTGTTGGGCGCTGTAATCATGAGAGTAGTTGCGGATATCACTACACCCCAAAGCAATTTTTTGCAGATAATCCGACTGCTCGCCCAAACTGGACCGATAATTTTTTCCGGATACCTCAACCAGCAGTAAAATCAACAGTAAAAAAGCAAATATGGACTATAACATCAGATATTGTAATCAGCTCTGTAAATCCGTCAATAGACAGCGATTTTACGCTGTTCCTGGCAAGTGTGATTGGCAGAGAAAACACCCTCAAGGTGGTAAAAGATTACCGCATTGGAGTCACAAAAAGCAGAGATGTGATCTTCTACCAGATAGACATAGAGGGTCGTTGTCGCACAGGAAAGATAATGAAGTATAATCGGATGACCGGGCACAGGATTAAGGATGAAAATGTTGGTGGAAAAATTACTTGGGTTCATTCTATTTTGAAGCAGTCCAGCAATCCTAAACTGCGACTTCCGGACAGATGGGAGTTGACACAGTGTTTGTTTGGGGAACATCTTTTGAGGCAATATCCATTTAAGAATGTGGCCATTGTGGAGAGTGAGAAGACTGCTGTTATCTGCAGTTCTTTTTGGTCTGAGTATATATGGCTGGCCACCGGTGGAAAATCTCAACTCAATAACCGGCTCCAAGTTTTAAAAGGGAGAAAGATTGTGGCCTTTCCGGATGTGGATGGATACCAGGAATGGAAAGAGAAATTATCTCAACTCCGGGAGTTGAACATAATGGTTTCGGATGTTCTTGAGAAGAATGCCACTGCAGAGGATAGAAGTAATCATGTGGATATTGCGGATCTGTTGATAAGGCAATATCGGAAAGAGCATATTGCTATTACTCCGGTTGAGGTGAAACAAGATCCGATAAAAAATCCTACTTTTTTGAAAATAAAGGAACATGTAAAATTGGGCAATATCGAAGAGATTGCTTTGTTGATTGAAGATTTGGATTTGGAAATGGTGGGATGTAAGAGGTTGAATAATTAAAAAAAATACTTAACTTGATGACGCTCTTACAAATGCCTTTTTCGGGTGTTTTTGTAATAAATACTAATAGTT
>DAOSIN010000114.1:0-6421 GCA_035366675.1 Salinivirgaceae bacterium
TTCACTGTCGAAGTTAAGAATTTGAGCTATCCGAAGTGCCTCGTGCGGGACATCGGTTTCGTTATCCTCTATCAGCGAGTAGTCGATAAAATCGCCAATATTTTGTAATGTAACTTGCGATTGATCGCTATCTTCGACAAATCCTTTGACACGTAATTTACGACACAGTATACTCAATCCGCCATAGTGTGTTGTTATTACTGCTTTGACATTTAGCTGATTGAAATAGTTTGCCACTGCACTTACAATCGCTCTACCCTCGGTTGGATTGGTTGTTCGTGCAAGCTCGTCAATCAACAAAAGCAGTGGGCTCTGTTTCTTAGATGTTTGCACCATTTGATTTACGCACATCATCTCGGCAGCGTAAGAGGATAGCCCCGACAAAACGCTCTGATTATCGTGAAAGCTATACAATATCTGGTTTACCAATACAATTTTGGCACTCTCGGCTGGCACGAAAAACCCGAATTGACACATCGCTTGGCTTAATCCTAAAGTTTTCAACAATACGGTTTTACCTGCCATATTTGCTCCTGTAATCAAACACGAGCCATTAAATAACTCAATATCAATCGGTTGATAACGCTTTTTCTGTTTGTTTAAAGCATCTTTAAGCTCTGGGAAAAAGAGACCTTTATAAGATGTTACATCAGTAGCAATTTCAGGCTTAACAAACTTGTACTCAATCACCTGCTTTGCCTTAGCAATAAGTATATCAATATCTGCAACGGCAGCCAACGAGTTATTAAGCTCTGAGACGTGAGCAAACAGCTGTTCAGAGAGTTCTGCTCTAATCTTATCCTCTAATTCAGTTATCTGATTTCTTATATCGTTCGACTGCTGATAAAGCTCTGAGTCACCGCCACTTATATCTCCAAGGCTCTCCAATAAAAACTCTACTTTAATTAGCTCCTTACGAAGTGCTCCAAGATTTGGGTCAAAGGCATTGCTAACGTAAAACGATGGAGTTCTTGACTTTTCGGGGTCGAGAATCTCAATTACAGCGTTGAGATCGGGTATCTTGGTGTGTATAAAATCTATATCGGAAAATAGTCCTTTAATTTCGGAAACTAAAAGCGCGAAGCTCTTTACTTCAAATAGCTCTATATCGTTGAGAGTTAAGCGTTTTTGAATGTTTTTTATAGTCCCTGCAATATCCCTAATTTGCGCAAGTTTGATTTCAGCTTTATCGAAAACATATTTATTGTCTCCTTGCTTGTAAATATTTACTGTTTCGTCTATCTGATTTAACTGAAAATCAACATCTTTTGCATTAACCATAAACTTCGTTGAAAGCAAAACACGCTGCCCGAGTTTCGATTTAATATCTAAGTTTTCAACGATATATCGAAGTCCGCTTATCTCCGAAAAAAGGTTTTTAATATTCATTATATTCAATTAACAATGTGCAATGAGCAATTAACAATTATAAATAAGCAAGTTACAAATTTTTAGTTGAGCTTTTAATGATTGAGTATAACATTTTACACAGTTCATCGGAATCACTGTAAATTGACTCAAATTCTTTATCATTCAAGTATTCAGTTGCATGTAATAAACGTAGCCAGTAAGAGGTTTCTCTTGCTTCTTTATAGGCAATTGATAATTTTACTCTAAAATCAGCTTTTGATATTCCTCCTATAGCCTCTTCCACGTTAGCACCGACAGAAGTTCCGCTTCGTAAAAGCTGTTTGCTCAATACAAACTCTCGTTTTTCTTGTGACAAGTGCTTATATAAATTCACAATACGAACAGCAAACTCAAACGATTTATCTCTTACAACATTCTCTTTCATAACCACCACCA
Organism: Salinivirgaceae bacterium; assembly: GCA_035366675.1. GTDB lineage: Bacteria > Bacteroidota > Bacteroidia > Bacteroidales > Salinivirgaceae > JAAYQU01. Next base: position 1,807 of record DAOSIN010000114.1, read on the forward strand.
TTGATAATTGTTAATTGCTAATTGTTAATTGTCTTTAAGGCATCGAACAGAAAACGCATAATGCGTAGGAGCGTAGTTATGAGTTACTTCACTGTCATCAAAGTACACTCCACAGCCGAACGAGCACATTTCATCAAACGCCGTTGAACTCCACCAACCATTATAGTAGCTAAGCATACAAAAGTCTCCATTGCCATTATAGTAACCTCCCGGAAGGGCAGTAAAACCTGTCTCGTTTGTTGCTCCTGTATTTGGCTCTGCCCAGTGTTCCGTACCTGCTTCTTTAAGTGGACCTCCTGCAATTGCCTCGCCACCAAGTAAATCAAGTAATTGTACCCACTCAGTATCGCTGGGGATATGCCAACCTGCTGGACATATACCTTGCACGCCACTGGGATTAGTATTACTACTTGTTGCACCATTCATAACTGCTACCCAGTTATACAGCACACCATAGGTTATGTAATTCTCTGTTGCTTTTGCAGCTGCGACATCGGTACTATCATAATCGTAAACATAGTAGCATGGTTCTGTATTTGAACTTGTATCAGGAACAACTATACTTGGTAAGTATTTTAGGTTCTCTGCCATCCAAATCTGCTCACCGATTCTCACCCATTTATATACTGTACTGTCGCGTGCATCGGTAAAAGTTCCTGTTTCTATACCTCCTACTTCGGGTCTATAAAAAATAATACTGTCAATATCGGCTACTTTGGATTCCCAAATTACACTGCCGTCTTTCATAATAAAAAGGCTATCATTTTGTGCAAAAACTGTGTTTAACGACAAACCGAAAATTGCTGTTAATAGACCAATTATTGAAATAAACTTTTTCATTGTTAATTGAGTTGAAAGTTATTTTTCATTGCTAATTGAGATTTTTTATATCATAAACGGGTAGTTGCAACGCTTCTTGCAACGCCGTTCTAAGTTCGTTCGAATTTAATTTATATCCTTGTGGCGATATTGGATTGATACAAACCGCCGCAAGATTTGTTTTTTGTACAACCTTTACTGTGCCTCCTCGTGTTATAAATGAATAAAACAGATTTGGAGTTGCAAATATCTTTGTAAAATCTTTAACTATCAGCTCAATATCTGACAGGTTTTTCTGCATTCGCAAAAATTCAAACAGATTGTTACTTGCTGCTCCCGCAACGTACAGTCGATTGCCATGGACAAATATAGTCTCTTTTGATTTTTCTAACACAAAAACCGATTTTATATTCAAATCGTGTATGTTGCCCGATTTATCTATAGCGTGAATGCCCTCGTCAATCATATCTAATTTATCTTTCAACGGTTGCTCCACTTCGGGCAAGGCAATCAAATCAACCACATACTTTGTTTTCCTTACAAGTTTTGGAATATTTACTGAAAGAGCGGCACCTGTAGCAAGAACCATTCCTTCAGTAACAGCCGGCGATGCCAGACTTAGACGTGATAACGCGCCATCGACAATTGTCAAATCTATCCCGTATTTGTCCATTTCAGATATTAGATCTTTAAGTGTGTGAGTATCAGGTGGTCCTGAAAGCAGAACTTTATCAGCTGATATTGCTCTTGCTATCACTAATCTGCCCAACGATGTGCGAATATTGCTTACATCTAATATTTCCGAAGTGATACGTCTTTGTAAATAGTGTTTTTCGGCAGAAATGAAAATCGTGCCTTTCCCTATTTTAATTTCTGGTTTAGGTGTATTGGTAACGATATCTTTACTTTCACCATCAATGCCTATTGATGTTAAAGCAATTCTCTTCTCCGAGTCTTTCAATCTGCCCAAAATATAGTTAAGACATTCGGTTTTGCCTGTATTTTTCTCAAGCCCGACAATCGAGAGACTTTTAAAAGTTGCGATATCGTTAATAAACGGCATATTTATTTTATTAAAAAACGAAACGCATTACCCAAAAACAGTTTACGATTTTGAGAGTAATGCGTTCCGGTGTAAAAGTTATTTACTCAGACCTCTTGATTTTCGAGCTAGTTTCTCTGGTTCAATGGATATGTTGTTGCCATGCATCAAGCCTGCAACACCATCTTCTTTTGATACTCCCTTGGTATCGTAACACTTACAAGTGCTACTATATTCTGTAGGCTCTGTGTAAGAGGCTATTACTCCCTCAAAGTTTCGGAGAACAACTTTTCCTGGCGCTTGCGAAATCAAATATTGCGGCATAACCGGAATCTTTCCACCACCGCCCGGAGCGTCAACAACGAATGTTGGCACAGCAAAGCCCGAGGTGTGACCACGTAAACTCTCAATAATCTCGATACCTTTAGAAACAGGTGTTCTAAAATGTTCTAGACCCATCGACAAGTCGCACTGATAAATATAATATGGTCTTACTCTGATTTTTACCAAATCGTGGACAAGCTGTTTCATAACAGTTGTACAATCGTTCACTCCTCGCAACAAAACCGATTGATTTCCAAGTGGAACACCTGCATCTGCTAAACGTTCACATGCCAAGGCACTTTCGGGTGTTACTTCGTTAGAGTGATTAAAGTGTGTATTTAACCAAATGGGATGGTATTTTTTAAGCATATTTACCAAATCCTCAGTAATGCGTTGTGGTAATACCACCGGTGTACGGGTTCCGATACGAATAATTTCGACATGTGGGATTTCGCGCAAACGTTTGATAATGCTTTCAAGTCGTTTATCGGAAACCAACAGAGCATCTCCACCTGAGAGAAGTACGTCACGCACTTCTGGGTGTTTTGCAATATACTCTATTCCTTTATCGACATTATCCTGCGATGTCTCGGCATCTTTTTGTCCGGCAAAACGCCTACGTGTACAGTGTCTGCAATACATTGAACACATATCTGTTATCAAAAACAGAACTCTGTCGGGATAACGGTGTGTCAATCCCGGAACCGGCGAGTCTTCGTCCTCATGTAATGGGTCTAACAAATCAGCCGGTGATTGGTAAGTCTCATGAATAGAGGGGATTGCCTGTTTTCGCACGGGACAATTTGGATTGTCTTTATCAATAAGCGAAAGGTAGTACGGCGTGATTGCCATACGTAGGGTTTGCAATGATTTGCGAACTCCCTCCTCCTCTTCTTTTGTTAAGTTGATGTATTTTTTTAGCTCATCAAGCGTCTCGATGCGGTTGCGTACTTGCCATTTCCAATCGTTCCATTCGTTATCCGGAACATTCGGGAACAGCTCCTTACGCCTACTTTTGTTTTCTATCTTGACCATGATAAATTATTTAATTAAAAGTTTTTATCAATTAACAATTAGTAATGTGCAATGAACAATAAACCATTAAGAAATTAAGAAACATTAAGTTTGGGCTAAAGCCCATTAATCAATTAACAATTAACAATGTACAATGTGCAATTATTTTTTTGAACTAAAGCCCAAAATTATGTATCAACTTACTTACCAACGACTTAAAGGTAGTTGCGGTTGATAAATAACACCCTAATTAATTTGTAATTCGTAACTCGTAATTGTTCATTGTCAATTGTTGATTGTTCATTGCTCATTGATTTAAGCATATAGCTCATTAAAAATATTTCGTATAACTTCGCTTTCGCGCAATATCTGTAATGTTATCTCAGCGTGACCTTTGGTATATCCGTTGCCAACAATCATTGTAACATCGCTACCTACGCCCTCTGCTCCCAATGCGGCTTTGGTGAAACTTGTTGCCATTGAGAAGAAATAAACAATTCCTGTGTCTTTTGTACAAAGAATACTTGTCATTTCGGTATCGGGAATATTTACATTGTTAATTGTAACGTCAGCCATTTGTCCATTTGTAAGCTCTTCCATTTTTTCAAGGATAGGTACCGGCATAGTTGCGTCAGCGGGGAAAACGTGATCGCAAATGTTAAGGCTTAGAAGTCTGTCGGTACTTCTTTTACTGTGAGTCATACCAATAACTTTACCTGTAACGCCAACGCGTTTTTTAGCTTCGTAGCAGCACAACATTCCAGATTTTCCACCTGCACCTATTATAAGCACAGTATCACCGGGTTTGCAAAGTTTAGCTGTTTGTGCCGGAGCACCTGCAACGTCAAGTGCAGAAAGAGCAAGCTTTTCGGGCAAATCGGAAGGCATTTTCGCATAAATGCCGCTTTCAAACAAAATTGCTTTACCATCAATATCAACTTGGTCAACATCGGGGCGAATCTCTTTGATTTTATCAATACGAAGCGGTGTAAGCGATAGTGAAACTAAGGTTGCAATTTTATCGCCAACTTTAAGATCTGTTTTGCCTTTTAGAGCATCGCCGATTTTTTCGACAGTGCCCAAAAGCATTCCGCCCGAACCTGTCCAAGGATTACGATGTTTTCCTTGTTTGTCAACAATTTCGTGCATTATTTCGGCTATTTTCTTGTGGTCGTTGTTTGCACGAGCTTTAATGTCAGTAAACGATGCCGAATCTATGTTTAATGTTTGTACGTCGATGAGAATTTCGTTGTCGTAAATCTCATCCATATTGTTATCGATTTTGTTTGCTGGTTGCGGTAGAACTCCTTTGGGTTCAATTACTCTGTGAATACCGTATTTGTTTCCTTTTTTCATTGTGTTTAATGTATATAATGTATTTATGTTGTTATGATAGTAGAGACGCAATGTATTGCG
>DAOSIN010000115.1:0-6394 GCA_035366675.1 Salinivirgaceae bacterium
AAGAGCGATAGCGAAGTTTGGACTATAGTAGCTGTCCAATCGGTATAATTTATATTTCTAAGAAACTACAACAACGGTGTAAAATAAAAAATTGCCCAAAAGAGACTTCCTTTAGGCAATCTTTTCTATATATCAATTCTACTCTATTAATCTACCTTACGCGAATTGTAACTTATTTTCAAAGCATTAGCTCTTCTTAGCTCCTGCTTAATATCAGTTACAATACCCATTCTAACATTTTCGTCAACTTTCAGTACAGTGGTTAGGAAAGGACGCTCTGATTCATCTCTCGCTTCTCTTTCACTGGCAATATAAGTTTGTATATCAGAAATTGTTGCAAAACTATCATTCAGTTGAATTCTTGGCTCCGTTCCAAGCATTGCTTGAAGTTCGGGTAGCGGAACTCCAACGTAAATGTTACTGGCTAACGACTTTCTTTCAAGCTTAACTCCTTCCGACGCAGCTGGAACAAAAACTCTAACCTTTAACTCTGTTTCGCGCATTGATGTTACTGTCATAAAGAAGAACAGTAGCATAAACACAACGTCAGGTAACGATGCCGTCGAAACAGCAGGTACCTCTCTCGGTTTATCGTCTTTAAATCTACTCATAATCTATTTTCCTCCAACATTTTTCGGTTCAGCCTCTGAAATTTTCTGAGGTATTGCACTCCTGATTGCGTCAACATCTTCCTGATTAAGAAGCTGACTAAATGGTCTGCCAAACTCTTGCATAGCCAACTCATCTCTGGCTTCGTTGTACGCTGCAACCAAGACGTTTTGAACTTCAATATATCGTTTATATGATGTTCCTCGGTCATTTTGAAGTGAGATTACACCCATGCTAACAGGAAATCCCTCTGGATACTTTCTGTCAAAATGCTTGTGGGATATTCTTTGAGGTTCATCGCTACCGGGCACATAATCAGGATTAGCAATCATTATTCGTTTATATTCAAATTCTGGTAAATCCTCTAAATTGTGTGGGTTTTGAATAAACTCCTTAGCCTTTCTTTTTAAGTCAACTAAAGACATCTCTTGCCCGTTTACTAAAAATCTGTCTGCTCTATTAATCAACACAACCAAAATATTTCTCCTTTTAATTTTTACATCCTCGTGTTTTTTGACACTCTCATCAGCCATTGGGGGCAGCACCCTTGCCAATCCAGTGTCAACGTCCATTGTTGTTGTAACGAGGAAGAAACTCAAAAGTAAGAAGGCAACGTCAGCCATTGAGCTTGCGTTGATCTCCGGTACTTTTCTTTTATCTGATGACATAATATAATTGTTTTTGAGTTAATAAAATTAGTTTTATACATTCTAAGTTAACGGGATCTTTTAAAATATCCCCTCAAACCTGTGAATATAACTCCACCAATTGCAATAACTAAAAGCACATACGCTGTTTTTAATCCTAAGTCTATCATCAGAGCAGTTGTTGACGTTATGCCAAATTTTTCATAGCCAAAGAATATGGGAATCTCTGATGTTGCAAAAATGTATGCTATTAAAATAACCGCAACTAAAGAACCTATACGTGTTATTGATCTTAAAAATGTTTTTTTACTGCTTAACGCTACAATAATGGCAAAAGCCAGAACCAATACGGTGGCTACAGCAAACAACACATACGTATAATCTAGAAATATTGCTAAGGAACCACCAACTCTTTCCATTGCCCAATCTACCTTTTCTGACGGAACTATTATACCTTCAGGTACAGGCTCCATTGTCATTGTTTGGTATAAAAAATATCCCCCTAACAATAGTCCTACTAAAAGGCAGATAGTTAAAATTAGCGACGTTATTTTTCTTAATCTATCAGTCATATCAAACTATTTTTTTTTGTTATATTCTGTAATCATATCAATTAAGGTGATAGAAGAATCTTCCATATTGTTAACTATTCCGTCAATTTTAGCTATAATATAGTTATAGAAAATTTGTAGAATCATAGCAACGATCAAACCACCAATGGTTGTAATCAAAGCAACTTTAATACCACCGGCAACAAGTGTTGGGCTAATATCACCAGCAACCTCAATTGCGTCAAATGCTTGAACCATACCAATAACTGTTCCCAAGAAACCAAGCATAGGTCCAATTGCAATAAATAGAGATATCCAACTTAAGCCTTTTTCCATTAGCCCTGTTTGAACGCCTCCGTAAGAAACGATAGATTTTTCAACAACGTCCATGCCTTCGTCTATACGGCTAAGAGCTTGATAGAAAATAGATGCAACTGGTCCGCGTGTATTTCTACATGTTTCCATTGCTTCCTCTACATTGTTATTCTTTAATGATTCTTCAATGCTTTTCAACAACTTTTCAGTATCTGTTGAGGCAAGGTTAAGATAGATAATTCTTTCGATAGCCAATGCCAAACCTAATACCAAACAAAGTAAAAGAGCAGACATAAAGCCAGGACCACCCTCAATAAATTTCACCTTTAATGCTTGGTGTACTGCTACAAGTCCTCCCTCGGGAGCTTGTTCTTCTTCAGCTACAGCAGCTTCTTCAGTTGCCTCTGCTTCTGGTTGGACTTGAGTTGTGTCAGCGATTTCAGTTGTTTCCGCGCCTTCTTGTGCCATAACGTTTGTTGACACTCCGAATGAAAGCATACCGATTACGGTAAAGAATAGAAGTAATTTTTTCATGGTTTTTTTAATTAATTGTTTAAAATTAGCAAATTTTTTATTTAATATGTTAGTTTTTTCAAAATATTTGTGCGGAGAGAGTGGGATTCGAACCCACGATACCCTTTTGAGGTATACACACTTTCCAGGCGTGCGCCTTCGACCAACTCGGCCATCTCTCCAAAAAATCTGTCAGGTATACCTCTTCTCACAAACAGTTTTTATTTCAGAGCGCAAATTAATGACTTTTTTTTATTTTTACGCTATAAAACTGGATTTATTTCTCCTCTTATTGATTTTTTTATATTCTCGACTACCGATTTTTTGTCGCTACAATTCGCCAAAAGATACATCAGCTTGGTTAATGCAGCTTCGGTAGTAGAGTCAAACCCGCTTATTACTCCTGCTTCTAATAATCCTACCCCCGCCTCATAACTATTCATATTTACACTTCCTGCTCTACATTGTGTGACATTAACTATTATTACTCCTCTTTTTGTTGTTTCATGCAATATCTGAATAAACTCTGGGTTTGTAGGTGCATTCCCATAACCAAAAGTTTCTAATACAATTCCTTTAATACCTGGAGTAGAACAAATATGGTGTAATACTTCAGATTTCATGCCCGGAAATATTTTCAAAACTAAAACATTTGTCTCCATTTGGGTTTTTATTGAAAACTCTCCTTTATTTGCCTTGTTGATATATTTGCGGTTATAGTGGATATTGATTCCTGCTTTAGCTAATGGCGGATAGTTATCACTGGTAAAAGCATTGAAATACTCGGCATTATATTTAGTTGTGCGGTTTCCTCTGAACAGTTTGTTTTCAAAATAAACGGTAACTTCCGGGACAATTGCGTTTCCATCTTCGTATGCAGCAGCTATCTCTATTGCTGTAATCAAGTTTTCTTTGGCATCGGTACGAATTAATCCTATTGGTAGCTGAGAACCGGTAAGCACAACGGGCTTTGAAAGATTTTGCAACATAAAACTCAGTGCAGATGCTGTATATGACATGGTATCAGTTCCGTGTAAAATTACAAAGCCATCGTACTTGTCGTAATTATCGTAGATTATGGTTGCAAGCCTTGCCCAAATTTCAGGATTCATATCCGAAGAGTCAATAACAGGGCTAAATGTTATTGATTCTAAATTCACGCCTAAGCGGTCAAGTTCGGGAACTTGTTGTAGAATATGCTCAAAATCAATAGGATATAGTGCTCCTGTTTTAGGATTTGTTACCATACCAATGGTTCCACCTGTGTATATAAGCAATATTTTTGGTCGTTTACTCATCTCTGTTGTTTTGACGTTTATTGCTTCAAAAATAGTGATTTTGCATTGTTTGTAGTTTGCATATCGATATTTTCGATTGAATCGCTGCGAAGTTCGGCAATTTTTTTCAATATCAGGCTTAAATATGATGGTTCGTTTCGTTTACCTCTGTGAGGAGACGGTGCTAAGTAGGGACTATCGGTTTCCAAAATAATATTTTTTAGTAATACAGTTTTTACGATTTCACCAAGCCCTCCATTTTTAAATGTCACTACTCCTCCTATTCCCAAAAGCATTCCATAATCTATGACACGCTTTGCTTCCTCTGTATTTCCTGTGAAACAATGAAAAACTCCTTTAGGCAACTCGCCACCAAAATTGTCTAATACCTTGAAAATCGTATCAAACGACTCTCTGGCGTGTATTACAATTGGCAGATTTGCCTCTTTGGCTAATTTTAATTGATATTCAAAAGCCGATATCTGCTCCTTGATATATGTTTTATCCCAATATAAATCAATTCCTGTTTCACCTATCCCAATAATATCATTTTTAAGCAGTTGCTTTTCGACAATGGTCAATTGGTTTTTATAATCCTTGTCAACATTAGTGGGGTGCAGTCCTGTCATTGGAAAGCAGTATCCTTGATAATCATAACATAGTTGTCTCAACGGCTCTATTGTCGATTTATCGATATTTGGGAGTAAAATCGCTTCTACCCCACTCTCTTTTGCTCTATCGATAACGTCGGCTCTGTCGTTATCAAAATGTGGTAAATATATATGTGAATGAGTATCAATCATTTTTAACGCTTTTAAACTCTACGATATTGATTTCCGGGCAGTGCCATTATTACTCCTTTAAACTCCATTTCTAATAACGTGGCAGCTACTCTATACACAGGTATCGAAAGTTTAGCTGCCAAATAGTCGATCGTAACGGGCTGGTCATCTTCAAACAATTCAAAAATAGTCTGTTCTGCTTCGCTCAAGGGTTCAAAAATTTGTAGCTGTACATATTTTGATGTGGTAATATCCCAATTCATAATGTATTCAATATCATCAAGTCCCTCGCATAACGCTGCTTTATTTCTCTTGATTAGCTTGTTGCAGCCAGCAGAGTATTGATCGCCGATTTTTCCGGGAAAAGCAAAAACATCGCGGTTATATCCTTGTGCATAATCGGCTGTTACTAATGCTCCGCCGGTGATGCCAGACTCGGCTATTAACACGGCATCACTTAATCCTGCGATTATCCTGTTGCGTCTGAGAAAATTTGACTTTTCATATCGCGAATTGTGCTGAAATTCAGTAACCAAAATCCCATCATCTTTTAAAATGTCGAGTGCCACGCTCCTATGTTGCGCAGGATAAATTTTGTCTAATCCATGACCCAAAATAGCTGCTGTGGGGATTTTTTGAGATATACAAGCTCTATGCGCAATAACATCGATACCATAAGCCAAGCCACTTACAATTGTAATGTCGTGCGAGCGAGCTTTTATATCACGGATAAGGTTTTCGACCATCATTTTACCATACATCGTTGAGTTTCTTGTTCCTACGATTGACAGCATTTTTTGTTTATTTAGACACTCCAAGTTTCCTTTAGTAAAGATAACTATTGGGCTATCAGGGCATTGCGATAGTTTTTTAGGATAGTCTTTATCTAAGTAGCTTGTAATCTTTATATTGTGTTTTTCGCAAAATTTAAGTTCGCTCTCTGCCAGCTCTTTTCCCTTGTCGAAATCTATTTTTTCTACGGTTGTTTTGCCTAATCCAGGGATTTTTACCAAATCCTTTATTCTTTTTTTGTAAACATCTTCTACGTTGCCACAGTAGGCAACCAACTTTTTAACGGTCATTGGACCTAAGTTGGGCGTTAAAGCTAAGGCAACTGTGTAGTAGAGCGAAGTGTCTGTCATTTTCTATTAATACGAGAACGCAAAAATACGAAAACAAATAGCAAATAGCAATGCTTGCACTGAGCGAAGTCGCTACGTACTGAGCAAAGCCGAAGTGAAGTGAACAATTAACAATGGGGTGCACTGAGCGGGGTCGAAGTATAAAAGTGAAATTGTCCGTAGGACAAAAAAGTTATACCAATTGTAATTTTAAAATAGTCCAATCTTTTTATAATTTTACAATTGTAAATACCGATGTTACAGACACATAGTTCAAAAGAGCGATAGCGAGGTTTGGACTATAGTGTATGTCCAATCGGTATTAGATGATAATCCAAAACTCTAAATTTTTAGGGTTTGGGTTTAAAGTTCTTTTTTTGCTACTTTTTATTTTCGGTCATCATTTATTAGGGTCTACTGAAAAAGTCCTATTCTCTTGATTTTAAGCAAGATATATGCATTTTTCTTTATTTAAGTGCAAGGTTTTATAGAAGTCGGAAGACCGAAGTCGGAAGTCGGAAGACAGTAGTTGGAATTGTCCGTAGGACAACATGTGATTAACCGTAAGATTTATCTTAC
>DAOSIN010000116.1:0-6352 GCA_035366675.1 Salinivirgaceae bacterium
GTCTGACTAACGTTTTAATAACAATTTAGTTTCACCATTTACTTTAATGAAATAAACACCTTGTTGGAGTTTTGAGATATTTACAACAATCTCTTTGGTTGTTAACATTTCATACCATTTTTTATTTATTAGCATAATCCTTGTGCCTTTCAAATCAAATATTTCTAAAGAAACATCATCTCCTGCTTCGTCAACCGTAACAGTAATTATATCACCAGCAGGATTAGGGTAGAAACTAAAAGTTCCCTTTTTTGTGCTGACCATCGGTATCGAATAATCCCATTCGTCTCTTAGAAATGAAATAAAATCGCAGATTTCGTTGTGTTTAAAATAAAACATAGGGAAACCTAAAACACACAATTTTGGGTTTTCATTAGATATAATGCCAACAGTTTTGTTATTCATTAAATTACCAGATAGTGATGTATATCCAGTGTAAATAGGCGCCAAAGGAGCAATAGGAGTCATTGCACAAAACTCCTTAAGATTACCATCAAATTGACTTGGAACTCGTTCTGGATCAACGTTAAGAGTAGGAGCGAGGTTGCTACGAGCCTGTTCTAAGCGACTGCCGTCAATAAATTCAATTTTTGATATATGTAAAAACGAATTGACGGGGCTTTCTATTGGTACGGAAAATGAGACTTGTTCATTAATTCTAAAAAGTTTTTGAGGATAATCAGTACTAATAATAAGCCCTCCGCCTGAATTTACGTAATCTATTAAATTGTCGAGATTTGTAACTATTAATTGAGATAAAATAGCTTTTGTGCTGTGCCACAATACCATTTCATAGGCTTTGTATATGTTTGGTATTTTTGCTGACGACCTTATGACTGTTGTTGGCACTACCTTGTTAAGAGCTCTAAAATAACCTCTTACCGAGTCGTTAGAAAATCCACTTATATTTGCAGTAACATCACTAATGACAAGTAAACCCCTATCAAACTTAGCTAAAGCTCCTGACGTTATAGCAGATTCTACTCCGATATTCCCTGCACTATCAACACATTGAAGTTTTATGTATAAGTGACGGCTATCTTCAGGAATAATGTTGTATTCTGTTGAATAGGGATCTGTACGGTCAAATTCGGCAAAAACGTCTTGATTTTCCTCACGAACCCATACAATTGTCTCTTTCAAGTCGCGCTCACTTGGTATTTTCCATGATATTGTGACTTTGTCGTGGTGCGAAAAGGCATTTACCTCGTTCAGTGCTAATGGTTTATCGCTTAATTTAATGTTTTTGGTTACAGCTATTCCTTCATACATTAAACTGTCAACTGCTGTGATATAAAAATTCACGAATGAAAGAGATGAAAAAGAGGTGTTTTCAAAACTCAATGATAAAGAGTTTGTTACCAATGTATCGAGCAAAATATCTTCATTGCTCCTTAGTTTGATTCTGTACGAAACAGCATCTTTTACCGGTAACCATTGAGCGTATATTCCTGTACCTGTTCCGCTATTACCAACGCAAACTAATTCAGGCTTGTCAATCATTTGTGAGAAAGCGTATAGGTTTGCCAATGCTGCTTGTGTTACTCTTGCGCAATAGTTCATATCCAAATGAATAAACAAATCGTGGGAAGTGTGATAGTAGGAACTAAAATCGTATTCATGAAAATATAGAATAGGATATCCGTATTGTCGAAATGATGCATGGTCAGAATTGCTTGTTGGAGCGTCTTGGATTAAGGATAATCCTCCATTAAAATTAGCAAAAAACAGTGCATGTTCAGTGACAGATGAAGAGGTTTCAATATAAGCCCTATAATTTTCTGATCTATTTGTAGCAATCATATCTAAATTTATTGCTAAGTCGAGTTCAATCCCTGACAGATTAAGTTTACGCGCATAGTTCCTGCTACCCAACAGTCCCTGTTCTTCTGCCGCCCAAGCTCCAAAATAAATTGTTCGACGGGGCGTAAAACCCGATTGAGCAATTATTCTGGCAGCCTCAATAACAGTTGCAACCCCCGAAGCGTTATCGTCTGCTCCCGGCGATGAATCTGTTCTGCAGCAGCTGTCATAGTGTGCTCCAATCAATAACGGTGCTGAATTAGTTGTGCCATATATTTTCCCAATAACATTGTACTGTTCAAAAGTATAACCGTTTTTGATGTATGGGAATGTATCAATTTCGATATCGCAACCGTATGATTCGAGTCTGTTCTTCAAATATGACACAATATAGGTCCGATTGGGATTTGTTGAAAATCTGCTGACAAACGACTCCAAATCCTGAATGGTTCGCGCTAAACTATCTGGATTAACCATTTCTGTTAGATTATGTATAAATTCGTAAGGATCATTCTTCTGGCTAAGGACAGTACCAAATGTTAATACGCTTAGTGTTGCTATTAGAAATAAAAATTTATACATAACAGAGAAGTTTTTCAGTTCTTAATGCAAATATACGTTGTAATTTTAGAAAAAAAGGCTTAACTTTGTAAGTTATTTGTTTTAATGCTCCACCATATAATTATGGGGCCGACTTGGTTTTGACAGCATGATGTGTGGGGTTGTAAGCATGCGGGGATTGACTACTCCTGCAAAAAAGGGTCAAACACAATTAAATGGCGAAAATAATTTTGCTCTCGCTGCCTAATACGATAAAGTCGGTTAGCTTAATCGCTGGCTCAAGGAGCTGCGACGAGACATCTCACGGAGGTTTTTCCTCTTGCCGTCCGAGCATGGGGTGCAGGAAGTTGAGGATAGTATAACGTTTGCTCCGAACGTTATGCGAAAATTTAGGAGCTAAGGCTGATATTGGATGCCACTCTCCGGTAGCTGCCCTACAACCAACGAATGGCTAAGCATGTAGAAAGCAATCTGGCCGCTTGTCTGGACGCGGGTTCGACTCCCGCCGGCTCCACTAATTGAACTGCAATTTGGTATAAAAGACAAGTTGAACTACTGTATCACGGTCACTGAGCTTGTCGAAGTGACCGCACGAGTCTTTTGTGGTGGCTTCGATTGCTGCGCACTCAGCTACCGAAAACGGTCATAGAGCGTAGTCGAAATAAATATTATCAAAGCAAGTATTAGTCAAGGCTATCAACTAATAATCAGTTAATTGTTTATACCAATTGATAAATATTCTCGGCTACAATGTGAAATATTTGTTTAATATGTGAACATCTTCAGCAATAAAGTGTTTAAACAATAGGCATACAGTCTTAATGTTATAATTAAACCTTTGTTAGATAATATTCAAATAAAAATAGCGCTCACTAAATTTAACTCTGAACGTATATATTAAAATATATACTATATTTGGGTTGTTTTTTACGAACCGCAAATTGCCTTTAAATGAGAAAACTTACAATATCAAAGCAAGTTACAAACCGCGATACCGTGTCATTAGATCGCTATTTGCGCGAAATAGGACAAGTAGAACTGCTAACGGTTGAAGAGGAGATAGAACTTGCACGTATGATAAAAAACGGTGACCATGCAGCATTTGACAAACTTGTAAAAGCCAATCTTAGGTTTGTTGTATCTGTTGCCAAGCAATATCAAAACCAAGGACTTAGTTTGCCCGATTTGATAAATGAAGGGAACTTAGGTTTAATAAAAGCGGCTCAACGATTTGATGAAACCAGAGGTTTTAAATTTATCTCTTATGCAGTTTGGTGGATTCGTCAATCAATTTTACAAGCATTAGCTGAGCAGGCAAGGATTGTGAGATTGCCATTAAATAAAATTGGTTCTACAAGTAAAATTTTGAAAACGTTTTCGAGTTTAGAACAAGAGTTTGAACGTGAGCCAACTGCCGAAGAGGTAGCAAATGCACTTGATCTCTCGCAGAGTGAAGTTAAGCACTCTTTGGAAATTATAGGTAGGCATGTTTCAATTGATGCTCCATTAATTGAAGATGAGGATTTGTCAATGTCCGATATTTTAGAATCGAAAGATGGTAACGAGCCTGATAAGAATTTATTAAATGATTCTTTAATCAAGGAGATTGAGAGAACACTTTCGACTTTGTCAACAAGAGAAGCGGATATTATTAGACACTACTATGGGATTAATACTCAGGCTATGACACTTGAGGAAATTGGGGATAAATTCGGGCTTACCCGTGAACGTGTGCGACAAATTAAAGAAAAAGCTATTCGGCGTTTAAAGCAGACAACTCGTTGCCAAAATTTGAAAACTTATCTTGGACAATAAAACTTTCAGATTCAGGCCTGAATTAAAATTTGAGAGTAGAATAGGGAGTAAAATTATTAACTATACCGCGTGTTAGTGGTTTGTGTTTTCAGTTTTTATTTTGTTTAGCTGTTTTGCTAATGTATTATGTAGTTTATTTACTAAGTTTTCCGTATTTAATTTGTCTTTGGTCCAAAAAGGAATTTCCATTGCTGTAACAGTGATTTTGTCTTTTATATTGAAACCCGATGTAATTTCAAAAACATCCGGCTCGTTTATGTTATCTGTTAAGTTTGGATATAAAAGAAAAACATCAGTACAACCTCTGCGAAATGCGTAACTAGTCATTTGATAAAGGTCGGCTTGTGCAATTCCCTTTTGGATGTCATTTTTGTAGTCAGTCGAGCGAAGCTTGTACTTTGTGTCAACAATTATTGTTTTTTTTGATTGTTTTGAAGTTAAAAAAATGTCGTGTTGCATATTAAACACTTTTCTTCCTAATTTATTTGTTGCTAAATATTCATCAGATTTTTGATATTTTACGTGCCAATCTTTTGAAAAATATTGTTGTAAAAATCCTGCAACAAAATCTTCAAAAATGTATTCCATTGGAAATAATAAACTCCATTGAGATAAATCGTATGTATGGCTTGAATAAAGTTGTTGGTTCAATACCAATTTGCAGCTATTAAGAACTTTGTTGTATTCGTCAAAAAATGTATTGAGTGTAATGTTTTCTATATCGAAACTGTTGCAAGGAACATCTTCCACTTCGTCTAAAATAAAAACAACTTTCTGTAGTATTTGAAAGTTTTCAGTAAACTTTGTTTGAGCCATTAAAAGTCGTGAACAATATTTGATAATGCGGTTTACTTTGTTGTCAAACATAAATGGTTCATAATCACATTCTATGTTTTGAAAATTTCCACTTGCTAGACCGTTTGCAATATATCGTTTAAAGTTTATTGAACCTTTTGGTGTCAGCATTGTTTCTTCAACAGGTTGATACATCGTCAAAGGTTGATTTGAAACAGTTTCAAAAAATTGACTTGCAATTAAGTTTATTATTAATTCAGGAAATTCATCAATGGAAAGTTTGTCAAGCAATGCTTGGCTAAAAGGGAATCTCCATTTGCGGCAATAATTGAACCAAAAGAAGATATGTCTAAGCATATCGTTCTTGTCCTTTTTGGGACAATTTCGAAACACTTTGGGATAGATTTCAATTAAATCGCTTGTAGTTTGAATAAAACCAACGTAGTTGTTTGCTCTGATTTTGTCGTTAGAAAATCGTAAAAAAGGTTGATAGTTTTTATCTGTTTTGTTTTCTTCTGATTCATCTGAAAACTGAGCAAAATTGCGTTGTTGCCAAATTGATTTAAGTGCATCAAGCAATTCTGTCGAGTTTTCAACCTCGATCCATTCATCATATTCAAACAATGTTTGTTTCATTTATCGTCGTGAGATAGTCCAATTAAATAGTCTGGTGTCATATTCAACCTTCCAACTAGTTTCATCGAAAACGATTGAAACAATATCTGTTTTGCCAGAAAAATACTCCATTAAAAGAGGAATAACTTTGTTTTTTCAAAGTTGTTTCAATTGGTTCATCTTTCATAAAGTAAGCGTGTCCAATTAAAAAATCTGCAGATTTCTTCAATTCATAAATCTTTTCATTAATTTTTTGAAGTAATTCACTTGCTTCAGGATTCAATAAGTTGTAATTAGGATAAAAGGCTATTAGTTCAAATCTTCTGCGTAAAGCGATATCAATAAGTGCAATAGATTTATCTGCAGTATTCATTGTACCAATTATATAAAGATTTGGCGGTACGCAAAAATCCTTTTCACCATCTGGCAGTGTGATTTTTAGCTCATTAGCTGCGTCAAGCCTCTTGTCATCTTCAAGCAGTGTGATAAGTTCGCCGAATACTTTTGAAATATTTGCTCGGTTAATTTCGTCAATTATTAAAACGAAGTTTTTACGTTTAGTATTATTCTCTGTTTCTCTATCGATTTGTTCATTATAAACGCCAGCAAAATCTTTGAATTGCTTAAGAATATCAACATAATATTGGGTTAACCCTGGATTTCTTGCTGTATTTGTTAAGCGACTATTGTTTTGTATATCTCTATTTTCAAAAGTATTATCAAGATAAGCATAGATAATATCATTAAAATCCATATGCCTTGG
>DAOSIN010000117.1:0-6331 GCA_035366675.1 Salinivirgaceae bacterium
AATTTTCAATGTTGTTTGCCGACTCTTGGGCTACCTCTTCGCTGAAAATAATTTTAATTTTATCTATACTTTCAGCCCATGCCGAAGTTATAGTTGGTGCTGTAATGTCGATATTTGGAGCATCGACAGAGTTAATTCTTCCGGGCGTTCCTCCTGATATATCGATACTTGCGTGCCAGTTTGTACGTTGTTGGCACCATCCGTCTGGGTCAATCTGCTCAATAGACCATCCGCCTTCCTCTTTATTAGGGTCGTTGTAGAATGAGATATTATATGAAATGGTGTGTATCAGTTGATTAGCTGTATCGCGCAGAGTTATCTCTTTTCCTGTATTTGTTAAATCGCTTGTTGACAGCAGGGTAAGAACTTTACCATATTGAGAATAAGCCTCGTAGCCCGAACTTGGACACAATATTAAATACGCATTTGCCTCCATAGTGTAGTTAGGAAAGGTAATGTTTTTTGTTCCAATGCTAAGCTGCCAGCCTTTTATTGATATTGAGTAGTCTCTTCGGTTATACAGTTCCAAGAAATCGTAGTCGGGTAGCCCAACAGGTGGATTTTGGTCGAAAAATATTTCGTTAATAACAATGTCTCCTTGTTGCGTGGTGGCGTAAACGATTGAAATTGTGGTATCTTCCATAATATTGCCACTCAAGTCTGATATGTTCTTGATAGTCAGGTTAATATGTTCAGATAAAGGAAAGTCTTGATTAAACGTTAACTTTACTCTATTATTAAAGGAGTCTGCAAAACTTACTGTTGCAGGATTCCCAAAGTTTTCTAATATATAATTTTGCTTATTTAGCGCAGAAGTGCTACTTACTGGCTCGCTGAACAGAACGGTTGCTGTGTTGATACTTTCAGCCGTAGCTTCAACTACTGTAGGAGGTTCTGTATCAAGTACAATATCACCGCAGTACAAGTTATCAAACCAAAGTACTCTTGAGACTGACGGAGAGTTAATATTTGTAACTATTCCAAAGTAATTTCCATTTGTGATAGTGTTGTCAGTTGCACTGCCTAGTATTGTCGTTGACACTATATCCCACGCATTGTCAATTGATAGGGTCCACAGACCATTCTCTTGGCGTGTGATCTTAAATGATCTTGGAATACTTGATGTTCCATCGTCTCCAGGAGGAAAATCGGTACTGATAACTGCTGTTTTTGTGGTTGCTTGTTGACGATAAAGAATAAATTTATCGGATGCACTGCCGTCGAAACGCAAATAATATCCATTGAAATTTAAGCTACCCTTGAATGCCGATGGATCGTTTGTGTCTGATATCAATACAATAAAAAAGTCGTTTGTACTGCTAACAGCCCAACCACGACCATCCGCTGCTGAAAATCTCCACTCTCCGTATGCTCTGTTGGTTTCGACGAATAGAACCGAGCTACCACTGTTTGGATTACTTCCTAAAACATTTCCATCGGTAGTGGCTGAAAGAGAGCCATCGCCAGAAGTGTGTGGAGTTGTTACGGAAAAGTTATCGGTGTCGCCCGTCCATGTAGGATTGTTTGTAAAATCACCATCAGTAAAAGATTCGGTTATTTGAGCTTTTGTGTTTATAAAGGTACCAAAAATTAATAAAATAAAAAGTGTAGCTCTGTTTAATGTTTTGTTGTAATTATTGAATAAACACATAGTTAATAATTTTTTTCGGATTAGAAAATTGACAACGAGTAATTTTTTTAAATTAGTAGTAAATTGAATTATTTAAACCTTTTAATTTCTCAATTTAATTTGCGTTAAATATACATATATTTGTCGTTTCAAAAATTGATGTTACAAAAATTAAACAAACCTTAAAATTTAGTTTATTATGGCAAAAATAGCTATTGTGGGAGTTACGGGTCTTGTGGGACAAACAATGATTAAAGTATTAGAGAATAGCAAAATTAATATATCCGAGATTGTTCCTGTTGCAAGTGAGCGAAGCGTAGGGCAAAAATTTTTCTTTAGAGGTAAGGAATATAGTGTGATAGGAATGAAACAAGCCGTTAGCTTACGTCCTCAAATAGCTCTTTTTTCGGCAGGTGGAACTGTCTCTAAAGAGTGGGCACCAAAATTTGCTCAGGCAGGTATTACTGTTATTGACAATTCGTCGGCTTGGAGGATGGAGAGCGATGTGCCACTTGTTGTTCCATCTGTACATGGAGATATATTAAACGGCGACCATAAAATTATTTCAAACCCAAATTGTAGTACCATACAGTTAGTTATGGCGATTGCTCCATTGCATAGGGCATATGGAATTAAGCGTATGGTTATATCTACATATCAATCAGTTACAGGTACAGGAGAAAAAGCCGTAAAGCAAATGGAGAACGAGCGAAACGGTATCGAAGGGGAGATGGCATACCACTACAAAATTGATGAAACGTAATACCCCATTGCGATTCGTTTACCGATAACGGTTACACAAAAGAGGAGATGAAATTGGTAAACGAAACAAGAAAAATTTTAAATGACGCTTCAATGGCAATAACAGCAACAGCCGTTCGTGTACCAACAACAGGCGGACACTCCGAAAGTGTAAACATTACCTTTAACAAAGAGTTTGACATTAAGGAAGTTGTATATCTTTTGCAAAATGCTCCCGAGGTTGTTGTACTCGATAATCCAGAGAAAAATGAGTACCCAATGCCTTTAATATCAGCAGGTACCGATAAGGTTTATGTTGGGCGTATTCGCCGCGATGATTCATTTCCTAACTCACTAAACATGTGGATTGTAGCTGATAATTTAAGAATTGGGGCTGCAACGAATGCTGTTTGGATTGCAGAGAAAATAAGTTAAAAGGTACAAGGCACAAGGAGCAAGTGTGTCGCCCTACGGGCGATTCCACTTGTACCTTTCTCCTTTTACCTGTTAACTCAATTTTATCTGTGTTCCACAACAATTTTTGAGGCTACATCATAGGGTAGAATTATTTTCCTTTCGTTGCAAAAAACAGCTATAGTATCTGAAACTTTTGCTTTTAACACAATGGTATTCAGATATATGAATGACAGTTCGTCTAAAAAGACACTATCTATAGAGTCAAGATCGCGAAATGATAGAACTGTAACAATATTGCCGATATCGGCAGCCTTTAATGATTTAGTTGGTTTTAATAGGTTCTCTTTGCTCGGTATAATGTCACCGGTTAATCCTGTTTTAATATCAATTTTTCGGTTAATTGTGTTTAGTGTAGATTCGAAAATTGCTGTTTCCCAAGAGAATGCTTCCGAACGACATTGATAAAACGGCATTGCCAGAGTTTTAAACAGATAGCTTTCAATTAACAATATTCTATGATAAATTTTTTCAGCCCTTTGCAATCCACTGTTTGTAAGTGCTATAGGTTTATATGGCTGATATTCAATATATCCTGCTTCGGTAAGTGTTCTATTTATTTGTGTAATATTGGCTTTCGATGTTTCTAAAATATCTGCCAATTCGGTAACGCCAATGCTTTTGCCTTGCAAACTTCTTTGATAAAAATAGAACAAAATTGCACGAGCTGTAAAACCAATGTCCATATTTATAAGAATTCAGAGATTGTTTTTAATAATGCTGTTGAGCTTATTGGCTTGGTTAGATAGGCATTGCATCCTGCTTCAAAGCTTTTCGATTTTTCTTCCACAGCGGCATAAGCCGTTTGTGCAATAATGGGAATGTTTGGGAGAATTTTTCTAATCTCGCGTGTTGCAGTGTAGCCATCCATTACAGGCATTCTGATATCCATTAAAATAATATCTATATCTTTATTTGTAGAAATGTGCTCTAATGCTTCTTTACCGTTCAGTGCCCAAATGGTTTTCATTTTAGTTTTGCGTAACACTTCTTCTATAAACAAGTAGTTATTCTCATCATCTTCAGCGATTAAAATAGTTTTGTTACTTAAATCCTCATCATCGCCATTTGGAGAGCTTTCTGTGGCTTTTTGTTTGTTTTGATTGACGGGAATTGTAAAGGAGAACTTAATACCAGTGTCGGTTTTGCTTCTGTTTATAGAAAACTCGCCTTTCATTGCATTTATCAACCCTAAAGTGATTATAATGTTTATATCAGAGCTGCTGTAATTTTCAATTTTTTCATCAATTTTATTTATTTGAAAAGTATCTTCGAGTAAATATTTGTCAATTATTGCATTACGGTTATCTATAAAAAATTCAATATAATCTTCTTTGATATCAGCACCAATAAGTATTTCTCCTTTGCGTGTTAGTTTAATAGAATTCTCAATTAAATTCGACA
Source organism: Salinivirgaceae bacterium (assembly GCA_035366675.1). Classification (GTDB taxonomy): domain Bacteria; phylum Bacteroidota; class Bacteroidia; order Bacteroidales; family Salinivirgaceae; genus JAAYQU01. The sequence continues at coordinate 4,250 of DAOSIN010000117.1, forward strand.
GTATCTGTTTAATTCTGAAACCGTCTAAATAAAATGATGGCTCTTTTTCTATGACTATATATTTGTTGACCAACTTAACATCATTGAAAACGGGGTTATCTATAATTTTTTCATAGTAATTAATCACATTATCGAAGATAAAAGACAACCTTGTTTCCGACTGATTAATAGCTATTTGCCCTGATTCAATTGCAGACAGATCAATTATGTCATCAATAAGCTGTATCAATGAGTTACCACTATTTCTAATCATCTCAACAAAGTTTTCTCTTTGACCTATTGAAAGATCTGGGTCTAACAGTAGATCACTGAACCCTATAATTGAGTTTAACGGTGCTTTGATTTCTTGGCTGATATTGGTTAAAAATAGTGTTTTAAGCCTGTCACCATCTTCAGCTTTAGTTTTGGCTTTTTTCAACTCTTTTTGAATTTCGTATTGATGCGTGATATCTCTACTGATTCCTACAATTCCTAATGTCTCTCCATCAATATTGTGAAATGGAACAACTAACGTATCTAAAAGGGCACTTTTGCCGTTTGGTAGTATTCCCCATCTTTCAAGCCGTATTGGTTCGTTGCTTTCTATAACTTTCTTGTTGTTTTTGTGGTTTTCAATAGCTTGTTTGATATCGAAAAGTTCAAAATCTGTCTTTCCAATAAACTCCTCGTCCGACAGATTGTAATATTTTTTAAATGCAGTATTTGCACCGATATATCTGAACAGACCGTCTTTGTAGAAAATATAATCGGGTATAGAGTTTATAATTGATGAAAGCAGTGCGCTTTCGTGTTCAAGTCTTCTCTCTATCCTGTCTCTTTTTGTGATATCAAGAGCAAATGTTAATGATATGGATTGATTATCAGTTTTTTGAAAAGTTGTTTTGCTAATTTCAAAAACATGTAATTGACCATTAGCACCTATAACTTTCTGTTTTATAAATGTGTCTTGTCTTGTTAACAATAGTTTTTTTAGCTGGTCGTCGTTTTCTATGGCTTCATTAATTTTATCGTTGGTGCAATCTTCTTTAATTAAGCCAATTAAGCTAATAAAAGCATCGTTGAAAAGAATAAACTCTCCGTTTGAATTTTGTATAAAAAGTGGGTGTTTTATTGAGTTTATGGTTTGGTTCAGATGAAATTCCATTTCGCTCAAGCTGTTTTCTAACTTTATTTTATGTTGTCTCTCTGTTTCCAATTCGTTTTCAAGTTTTCTTTTTTGTTTAAACATTATATAGACAACAAAAAATAATAAAACCAAGGCAACAATAAAGAGATACTTGTATATTGGGTTTGAGGGAGTTGGCTTTGATACGATATTTTGGTCAACATAGCCAAACCATTTTTGTTGAATAGCATTGTATTCGTCCGAGTTTAATAAATATTCTAGACTTTCATTTATTGACATTAATAAAGAGTCGTTGTTTTTATTAAATCCAAAGGCGTATTCAATGTTTAAATTGCTTATTGGGTAACTCCATATATTGTGTATTCCATTTTTCTCAATCAGGTGTAATCCTGTTTTTTCGGGTAATACAAAGAAATTGGTATCGCTCACAGTTTGCTCTGAAAAAAAGTTGCGTCTAATCTTTTCCGAAACTACTAAGCAATTGCCAGACAATGCTTTATGGATTAGTTCACAAATCTCAGGTATATCTGTCAATAGTTCATACTGCTCGATTGGAGTGCTTGCAAATGAGATGCTTGCATGATGAAAAACCGAAATCAACTGTTTGTTGTATGTTTTAGATAATTGAAAATTAGAGAGATTCTCATCTGATTTATACATCATAAGAATCATATCTATTTTATTGTTCATTAAATCGCTCTTTAATTGAGAATAATTTTTTTGAACAAATTCAAACTCTATTGGCAGACGTTTACTAATTGCGTTTAAAATATCGATATTAAACCCGATATTTTTTTCGTTTGACATATATTCGAAAGGAGGTGTATCGGCTTGAATCCCTACAGTTATAACTTGTTGATTTTCTGAAAGTAAACTAAAACAATTAAAAATAAAAAACAGGAAAAAATATAATTTTATCCGGTTAGTTATGATTTTAGTTGTAAGCATAGTATCAG
>DAOSIN010000118.1:0-6327 GCA_035366675.1 Salinivirgaceae bacterium
TGTCATAATATCTTTTTCTGCAGGATCCATACTAAGAGCTAACGCCGGCAAACTGTCAGTAACAAGGTTTACCCACAATATCATAATAGGCGTTAATGGATTACCGATATTGAAAATAGAGGCTATAAAAATAAGCAACACTTCACCTACATTCGCCGAAAGTAAAAACTGAATAGCTTTGAGTATATTGTCATAAATACGCCTCCCCTCCTCTACCGCATCAACGATGGTGGCAAAATTATCATCTGTTAGTACAACGTCTGCAGCATCTTTTGCTACTTCGGTGCCTACTATTCCCATTGCCACGCCGATGTCGGCTTGTTTCAGGGCGGGTGCATCGTTTACTCCGTCTCCAGTCATTGCCACAATGTTGCCATGCGACTGCCACGCCTTTACAATACGCACTTTATGTTCAGGAGCCACGCGAGCATAGACCGAAAAACTCTCGACATCACGACTAAGCTCCTCATCCGTCATCTCTTGCAACATCACACCAGTAGCCGACTTATCGCCCTCTTTGTAAATCCCAATTTCATCGGCAATAGCTACGGCTGTAATTTTATGGTCGCCTGTAATCATAACGGGCTTTATACCAGCTGTTTCGCATTTTTTTACTGCCTCTATCACTTCGGGGCGAGCGGGATCAATCATTCCCATTAATCCAACAAAAATAAGCGAGTTTTCTACTGTTTCGGCACTTATGTCAGTTGGCACACTCTCTATCTCTTTATATGCCACAGACAAGACCCGCAGAGCCGATTTTGCCATGCGTTCATTTTCCTCTCTTATAACGAAAATATCTTCATTGGCTATAGGGTGCACATTACCTTGCTTAAGTATATGAGTAGTAACACTCAATATCTCATCAAGTCCTCCTTTTACATTCACTTGCAGTTTTCCGCTCTCTATCTTATTAATGGTAGCCATGCGCTTTCTATCGGAATCGAAAGGCACTTCAACTATACGAGGATATTTTCGTTCCAAATCATTTTTATTGATTTTTAAATCTAAAGCTATGTCTAAAATTGCAGTTTCTGTGGGATCACCAGTCGTTTGACATTCTCCATCTTTACCAATTTTTAAATGTGCGTCTGTACATAAAAGCATGGAGTTGATAAGTGTTTTCTCGTCGTTATTTAGCTCTTTGGAAAAATTTGCATTTCTAAAATCGAGAATGTTTCCATATGTCCAACCCTCAATTACCGTCATTTTGTTTTGCGTGAGTGTTCCTGTTTTGTCGGAACAGATAACAGTAGTACTGCCCAATGTCTCCACTGAAGGAAGTGTACGTACAATAGCGTTTAGTTTTACCAACCGTTGTACACCAAATGCCAAAACAATAGTAGAAACTATTTGCAATCCTTCGGGAATAGCGGCTACAGCCAAGCTTACAGCCATCATAAACATTTCAAGCCAATTGTTTCCATAGAGTATTCCTACTACAAAAATTAGCAAACAGATTGCAAGTGCTACATATCCGAGCACCTTACCCAACTGCTCTAAACGTTTACTCATCGGGGTTTCGGTCTGTTGTGTACTTTGCAACATATGGGCAATTTTTCCCACTTCTGTATTCATTCCTGTTCCTACAACTACGCCTTTTCCGCGTCCATAGGTAACTATGCTGGTTGAGAATGCCATATTATGACGGTCGCCTAATGGTACTTCGCTCGATTTTATCGTTTCTGAATTTTTCTCCACAGGAACCGATTCGCCTGTAAGGGCTGATTCTTGAATTTTGAGATTGAAGGTTTCTAACAGTCGCATATCGGCTGGGATAATATCGCCTGTGTCGAGTACTACAATATCGCCGGGAACTATTTCTGTAGAGACAATTTCGGAAACAGAGCCATCACGCAATACCTTTGAATGTGGAGCACTCATTCGGTTTAACGCCTCAAGAGACGATTGCGCTTTTTTCTCTTGCCAAACGCCAATTATAGCATTTACCAATAAGATAGATAAAATTATAATGGATTCGGTCACTCCCTCATCCTCTCTTATCCCGATAAACGCTGAAACTATGGCGGCGATAACCAGAATAAGCACCATACTGCTCTTAAACTGTTCTAAGAACATAACAGCGAGTGACTTCTGTTTTTTTGAGGCTAATTTGTTTGGTCCTTTCTCTTCGAGAATTCTTTGGGCTTCGGACGAAGAAAGCCCACTATCGGCAGTTACGTTAAATTGCGCTAACGTCTCTTCCGCACTTTGATTGAAAAATGGGTTCATCTACTATTTTTTACTTGTATTGATATTAAATAAGGTGTGGTTTTAAAAAATGGTCTTAAGGAGAGTGGATTGTTCAATGAACTTTTCCGGGGTCAACTCCAGGAAGCCACATCAGTTTGCAGAACCGACAAATTGAATATATCTCTTTAAAATGTGTGTACATTGTTTTTCAGAATTAACTTGAGTTCAACCCAAGCGACCATTATTTTATTGTTATCAAAAATATCCAAGTTGATGTATATTGAGGATTTTTTATCCAAAAAATATGCCACTAAGGCAAGTGACAAATGTACAATAAAGTTATTAAAACTTATATGCGAATCCTTTCAATCTAAAAAAAATATTTTCAATTGAATCCACATACCTCTAAACTCTTTTTTACTTATTATCCAGTTTAATATCGATTTTGCTTATCTTTGTACTGTATAAACAAATAAAAATAAATATTTTACTATGAATTTATTATCATCACGACTGAAAGCACTATCGCCATCGCAAACCTTCGCAATGGTGCAAAAAACTAGCGAATTAAAAGCACAAGGAATTGATATAATTAGTATGAGTGTGGGCGAGCCCGATTTCGCAACTCCCGCGCACATAAAACAAGCCGCAAAAAAGGCAATTGATGATAATTTCTCGTATTATTCGCCCGTAGCTGGTTTTGCCGATATAAAACAGGCAATTTCAGACAAATTAAAAAATGAAAATAACTTAGAGTATGCTCCTTCGCAAATAGTTGTTTCCAATGGAGCAAAACAAGCACTATGCAACGCAATCCTCAGTATTGTTGAAAAAGGCGAAGAGGTAATTATTCCCGCCCCTTATTGGGTCAGTTATCCAGAAATGGTAAAACTTGCTGAAGGCAAATCGGTTATTGTGTATGCTGACATCAGTCAAGATTTTAAAATAACTCCACAACAGTTAAAAGCTGCTATAACTCCGAAAACTAAAGCTTTGATTTTGTGCTCGCCGTCAAATCCAACCGGAAGTGTTTATACAAAAAGCGAGTTAAAAGCATTAGTTGATGTGTTAGTAAAATATCCCAATGTTTTTGTGATTGCAGATGAGATATATGAGCTTATCAACTACGTTGGCAAGCACGAAAGCATTGCGCAGTTTGAAGAGATTAGAGAGCGAGTAATCGTTGTTAACGGAGTATCTAAAGGCTACGCAATGACTGGATGGCGCATAGGTTGGGTGGCTGCACCGCAATGGATAGCTTCTGCTTGTAATATGTTGCAAGGACAATATACATCTGGTCCCTGTTCTATTTCACAAAAAGCTGCCTTAGCTGCATACACAGGAGATCAATCATGTGTTGCAGAAATGAGAGCTGCATTTGAACGCAGACGAAATCTTACTGTTAAGCTGTTGAGTGAAATCCCTGGTTTTAAGGTAAATAACCCTATGGGAGCGTTTTATGTCTTGCCAGAAGCTAAGTCTTATATAGGAAAATCATACAATGGTAAAAAAATAGAAACCGCCAGCGACTTAGCCATGTACCTATTGGAAGTGGGTCATGTAGCTTGTGTTGGAGGTGATGCTTTTGGTGCACCAGACTGCATTCGTTTTTCTTATGCTACTTCCGATGAAAATATTACTAAAGCTATTGCACGTGTGAAGGAAGCGTTGTCGAAATTGGTATAAGTTTTTCAAAATATCTACAAATAAAAAAGCGCCCTAAATTCAGGCGCTTTTTTATTTGCTTGCTTCGCTACATGCTGTTGAAAGCACTATTATTACTACAATTTGTCTAACGATTGTTTCAAATCGCTGATAATATCTTCCACATTTTCAAGTCCTACGGAAATTCTAATCAGTCCGTCGCTAATATCGCTAGCGGCACGTTCTTCAGCAGTGTAAGTTGAGTGCGTCATACTGGCAGGGTGTTGTATAAGTGTGTCGGCATCACCCAAGCTAACTGATATAGCAATCATTGAGAGATTGTTTAATAGTTTCTTACCAGCTTCTATTCCTCCTTTTACTTCAAAGCTAATTATGCCACCAGGTAAGCTCATCTGTTTTTTTGCAATTTCATATTGTGGAAATGATTTTAATCCTGGATAAGCAATAGATTTAACTGCTTTGTGACCTTCTAAGAATTCTGCTACTTTTATAGCATTTTCAGAGTGTCGTTGTACTCTTAATTCTAATGTTTTTAGCCCTCTATTTATAAGGTATGCATCAAATGGGCTAAGCGTTGCTCCTGTCAGGTCTTTGATACCGAACAGTTTCACATGGTCAATGTACTCTTTTTTTCCAACAACAAATCCTGCGATAACATCTCCGTGTCCGTTAAGATATTTCGTTGCTGAATGCACCACCACATCGGCACCCAATTCTATAGGTCGGGTAATGAAAGGTGTTGCAAAAGTATTATCAACCATAAGTTTACAATCCTTTTGTTTGTGTACAAATTCCGCTAATGCTTTAATATCGGTAATGTACATGTTTGGGTTTGCTGGAGTTTCGGTGTAAACAAGCTTTGTGTTTGGCTTCATAGCTTTTTTAACATTTTCTAAGTCTCTAGTATCCACAAAAGTTACTTCGACTCCGTATCGTGTAATTCCGTGGCTTAAGAATGCAAAAGTACACCCGTATAGCGTTTTAGATGCTACTATATGGTCACCTGCTTGTACGCAAACCCATATCGCAGATGTTATTGCTCCTATTCCCGATGCAGCTGATACGCATGCTTCAGCTCCTTCGAGTAGTGCAATTTTCTCTTCGACTGTTGTACACGACGGGTTTCCAAGACGTGTGTAAATATATCCATCTTCTTCGAGTGCAAAACGGCGTCCGCCTTGTTCTACATTGTCGAAAACGAATGTTGATGTTTGATAGATTGGATCGGCAAGTGCGCCGAATTGATTAGGTTTTTTGCCTCCATGTATTGCTTTTGTGGCAAATCCGCTTTTTTTTAAATTTTTGTTATCCATATTTATTTTATTAGTTGATTTAGTGATATATGTCTTTTTTTCTTTTCCCGATAATAATCTTTTGATATTTGTCCTATGTGTGTAAAAAAGCATAACAACTACAGCTACGGAAAATATCTGCATAGAAAGTGTAAAAATCTCCTCGTTGTTGTGCTGTATTATAAACACTGTTAGTGGAAATGATATACCTCCAATTAAAGAACCTAAACTAACGTATTTTGTTACAATTAAAACTATAATAAAAACTAAAACAGCTATTAATGAGGCTAAAGGATTTATTCCAATTACTGCTCCAAAGACAGTTGCGACACCTTTTCCACCTCTAAATTCTGCGAACAGAGGAAAAACGTGTCCCAAAACGGCAGAAGCACCTGCAACAATTTTTACTATGTTAATTCTATCACTACCTAAACTTTGGGCAACTAACTGAGTTAAATATACTGCCAGAAATCCTTTAAAAATATCGATTACAAGTACGACAATGCCTGCTTTTTTTCCTAATACTCTAAATGTATTTGTTGCACCCGCATTACCACTTTCATAGTCACGTACATCAACACCATAATACTTTTTTCCAATCCAAACAGCAGTGGGAATACTTCCAAGAAGGTAAGACAATATTATTGCTACAACAAATGAAAAATCCATATTGATATATTTATCCCCTTTACCCTACAAATTTAATGATTTTAAATAGAAATTTGGTCTCAAATTTTTTAACCCTGCAAGATACGAAATTTAATGATTGTCCCAATCATGTAACAGTGTTTAAAATTAGTTAAAGTTTTTTATAATGTAGAGACGGAGCATGCTCCGTCTCTACAACTTGCTGATTTTATGTTATTTGAGCGAACATAATATTGTTTTGGGCGACCACAGGTAGAGACGCCACAATGTGACGTCTCTACAACTTACTGATTTAACGATATTTGGCGGTGTCTCATAAGTGCCCAACTGCTGTACTTCGACAAGCTCAGCAACCACGTTACTTCGATATTCGGGCTCAGTCAAGTACACTTCGACTATGCTCAGCGCATCGCTTCATGTACGCTCCTTCGCCCTCAATCTCAGTGCCTTGCATTTGGACACTTCTGAGACACCTTATACCAATTGTAATTTTAAAATAGTCCAATCTTTTTTAAAATTTTACAATGGT
>DAOSIN010000119.1:0-6306 GCA_035366675.1 Salinivirgaceae bacterium
CATCCTCCGTATTACCGCGGCTGCTGGCACGGAGTTAGCCGATGCTTATTCATACAGTACATGCAAAACTTATAACTCGTATAAATTCTTATTCCCGTATAAAAGCAGTTTACAACCCATAGGGCAGTCTTCCTGCACGCGGCTTGGCTGGTTCAGGCTTGCGCCCATTGACCAATATTCCTCACTGCTGCCTCCCGTAGGAGTCTGGTCCGTGTCTCAGTTCCAGTGTGGGGGACCTTCCTTGCAGAACCCCTAACCATCGTAGGCTTGGTAAGCCGTTACCTTACCAACTACCTAATGGCACGCATGCCCATCTTATACCGCCGTAGCTTTAATTACAAGCAGATGCCTGCTCGTAATACTATGGGACATTAATCCTCGTTTCCGAGAGCTATTCCCCAGTATAAGGTAGGTTGCATACGCGTTACTCACCCATCCGCCGGTCGCCACCAAGTATTGCTACTAGTGCTGCCCCGCGACTTGCATGTGTTAAGCCTACCGCTAGCGTTCATCCTGAGCCAGGATCAAACTCTCCATTGTAATTGTTCGTTCCTGTAACTCAATAATTAAATTGAGCCACAATAATATTGTTCTCAAAAGAATCTTTGGTGCTAAATAACATTTCTCCAACGATGTCATAGAACTTCACACTAAATTTATCCTAACTTCTAAAAACTTAGTGCGTATATTTTGCCTTACAGTAAATATCTGTTTTAAAGAAAGCGGACACAAAGATACATACTTTTATTAATACAATCCAAATTATTTTGAGAAAAAATTAAAATAGTTTTTGAACTGATAATTTTCATCTTGTGTCATCATCTCCTCGCTTATGTTTCTGGTGTCGTTCCTTTCAAAAGCGGGTGCAAAAGTAGAACTTTATTAATTAATAAACAAATCTTTGAAATAAATTTTTGAAAATTTTATTGGGGAAATTAACAACTGATTGATTTGCAAAAGAATACAACCTGAAAAATAGCATTTATTATATACCTACCATATAATAAATGTGCCAGAACTAGGCGAAATTGAGAAATCAGACTGAAATAACAGATGCTCAATTTGCTTGCCATCTCGATAAATATTTCTAAGAAACAGTGCTTGTGGGCTGTTGTCAGTTGCCGATATTGACGCCCTGGACTTTTTAATATTCCTATAATAATGGTATGAACTGTTGATTAAACTATTATCAATATCAACGGTATAGTTGCTGACATAGGCTCCCCAAGCGTGTCTAAGGGCTTTTACGGACAACGCTAACCAAATATGATTGGAGTACGAAAGTACGTAAACTGTATCGGAATCGACCGTAGTGAACGGGAAGATGTGCCTGAAATAGTTGTCGGTAGTTAGTTGTCGGATATTAATAGTTTTTTTTGAGTTGCGTATAGAGAGCTTCTCGCCTGCCAATTTGGTGGTATTCTCATTTAACAGCGAATTGCTTTTAATGGTGTCGGAAACGCATATGCCTGCAATTGGCTCATATTCACCTGTTTCTAAATAGTCGATTGCTCCTGTCCATATCCAGCTATCAATAAAATTAGACATGGTATCGGCGGGTGAAATCTGATATTGTGCTGTATATTGCTCTAAATCAGACTTCTTGGGCGGCAATTGTTGCATTCTATTAAATAAATCGGGATAATTGTTGAAACTGTACGCCTCGAAATATACGACACCTTTTGGTATGTACCGGGTGAAATTGGTATTGGAGGGCGATATGTTTTTCCATATATTAATGTGTTCATTGTTATTAATTGAACTGAAACGTATCAGCAACTTATTGTCATACGCATTAACTATCCCTGTCAAAGTGTCGATAGGGATATAAAACGAGGTAAAAGGAGGTAAAATATCTTTGATATTATCCAATCTTGGGAAAATATCGCCTGATATATTAATAGTGAACGAGTTTTTGTCTTGAGTAAAAGTGTTATCTTGCGGTTTAGGCAAATAGGTAACCGGTATTATCTCCAACACATCGGCAGTAGTTGATATTGCCGTAAATTTCAGAGTGTTATAATAGAATAACTTGTTGTTTGCATTGTCAACAATTTCAAATACCGTTTGATTATCCGTCAGATTTTGCGAAAACTCCTTGCTAAATTGCTCAGCCAGACCTTCCCTTAAAAACCATAAAACGGGATAGAGTTTATTATTATCGGTATTAGAATGTATTTCTATAACGAAATCGGTTGTATTGTACAGACTGTCTAAAAAATTATTGTTTGTTATCGCGCTTAAAAAGGTATTTAGGGGTCTGTACAAGTCTGACAGAATACCAAAATCCGCTCCTGCTGAACATTGTAAAGATGTATAAACAGTCGGCATAGAGACCGATGGTTGTTTTGCCTTATGAAAATGGTAATAGTAAATACCAAAGCCAGCTACTAAAAACAGAAGAACTGACAACAGGGCAACGATAATCTTTCTCATATAACAACTGGTTAAATTGAGTGATAAAGATAATCTCTTTTTAAGTAATAGAAAAATTGTAAAAAGTTATCTCTATTTTTGCAGGCGGTATTATTAAAATATTGTGTAATTTGCTGATTATTTAACGCTACAAAAAATCACAACTACATGAGAAGAGACAATCAGGAATCGCAAAGAATATTGAGAATCAGAAGTTTATTATCCCGCGATTTGGGCGAGATTTTTTCACGAATGGGACCTGAGATTTATCCGGGAGTGATGTTTACCGTTACAACCGTTCGCATTACACCCGATTTGAGCAGAGCAAGAGTTTATTTAAGTATGTTTCCTGTCAAAGACAAAGAGGCTGTGTTAGAAAAAGTTACTAAAAGTAGCTCAAAAATCCGCTACGAACTCGGGAAACGAATAGGTAAGCAGATGCGAATAGTACCCGAATTGAGCTTTTTTATAGACGATAGCTTAGACTATATCGAAAAAATTGACGACTTGCTAAAGAAATAAGCCATGAGATTTGAGTTTTTTATTGCCAAACGCTATTTTTTTTCGCGAAAACGGAAGAATATAGTTAACATTATAACCACTATTTCGGTTGTAGGGGTGGCAATTGGAACAATGGCTTTAGTTATTGTGTTGTCGGTTTTTAACGGTTTCGATGGATTTGTTAAAACTCTTTTCGGGAGCTTTGACCCGGATTTAAAAGTCGAGCGTGTTGTGGGCAAAACAATGCCTGCTGCTTATGGCCAGACTTATAGACTATTAACAAGTATTGAAGGGGTTAAAAAAGTTAGCCGTATATACGAAGATAACGCCCTGATTAGATACGACGAACGCACTCATCCCGCTCGTTTAAAGGGAGTTGAAAAAGATTGGTGGGATGTTAGTGGCGTTGACTCAATGCTTATTGATGGCGCGATTTTCACTGCTTACGACACTACTAATTTTTGCGTAGTTGGTCGTGAACTATCTTACAATATTGGGTTGGGCTTGCACTTTGTTCAGGCTATGAATTTTTATGCACCTAAGAAAACGTCATCGCGCGAGATAAATGTAGCTGATGCCTTTGTGTCGAACTATATGTTTGCAACAGGAATATTTGCCATACAAAGCGATATTGACTCCAAATATGTTATAATGCCGTACTCCTTTGTGTCTGAGCTGTTTCAGGCAGATAGTTTGGTTACTTCGTTTGAGATAAAAGTCGAAGACAACTACAATATTGCCGATGTGCAAAAAAAAATAAAATCTGCTATTGGCAACGATTACACCGTAAAAACACGAATGGAGCAACACGAGTTTCTATACAAAGTTACGCAAGCCGAAAAATGGATAATATTTGCAATTCTTTCGTTTATACTGTTAATTGCTTCGTTTACAATTATCGGCTCGTTGATGATGTTGATTATCGACAAAAAAGAGGACTCACAAACATTTCGGGTACTTGGAGCCGAATTAAAATCAATAAAACGAGTGTTTTTGTACGAAGGTTTTTTAATTACACTGTTTGGAGCACTCGCAGGAATGGCTATCGGATACATAATTTGTTGGGTTCAACAGCAGTTTGGACTGATAAAAATAAATGTTTCAGGAGAACTCCTTATCGATGCTTACCCTGTAAAAATGATGGGAATAGATTTTCTGATGATTTTCGCCACAGTAATTGCAATTGGGTATTTTGTCTCGTATTATCCGGTCTATTTTATTACTAAACGATATTTTGGTAATAGGCAGATGGGGTGATTTGAAAACTATTCAATTATTATTTGTTTATTGACAACGAAATATCCCCTATAACACGTTAATATTTTACTGCCAAAAATCCCACTATTTTATTTTCAACGTAGCAACACAAGGCAAATGGTCTGATATGTCACCAAACTCCGTGATAATTCGCGAATCAATTAGCTCGAAACGCTCAGAGTTGAAAAAGATGTAATCTAAGCGTTCATTGGGATTGTCAGACGGAAATGTATTGGGTGCAGACGTTACGTTATTTGTGTCAAGTGCACAAGCAACTAATCTGTTGTCATTCAGAAAGATATCTATTTCAGCATCAGATACTTTGGGATCGGAATTAAAATCGCCCAAGAGAATTACAGCAAAATCCTTTTCTAACTCACAAAACAGCTTATATACAACATCTAATTGTCGGCGGCGAGTTTGCGCTTCAAAAGCCACGGCATGCAGGTTAATAACAACTATTGGCTTTACAGGGTGATTTATTGTAACCACCTGAGCCAGGCGATCTAAGTAGATAGCCCTGTAAAAATAGGGCTTACTCTGAACTCTTTCCAATTGGTGTACCTGTTGGTCTGCAATAGGAAATTTGCTCATAACAGCTTGCCCTGAAAGCATTTTGCCAAAATGCACTTTGAGAGGCAAAAAAGGAAAAGGCACATAGCGCTTATCCCAGTTGACGGCAAAAGCACCATAGCCAAACAGCGAATCGCATATCATTGTGGCTTGATTGGTGTGATACGAGCGACGACTATCAAAGTCAATTTCTTGAAAACCAATAATATCAGCGTCTAATTCGCTTAGTGCTTGCATAACTCGCATTTCATTGTTGGAATAGAAGTCACGTGTGGGGCGCACGGGAAGATTGTTGGTCATACCCGACAGGTAACCAATATTGTATGTGGCTACAACCAAAACGCTATCTGTTTGTGTCTCGCCGTGCATTCCAGATGCCTGATATAGAGCATTATACTCCGATTGCTCAATTGTGCTGGATTTTGCCCAAAAGAAAAATCCCAGAAAAGCAATAGCAATAAAAGTTACCAGTAATGATGTTAAAATCAAAACCTTAAACCCTAAAGAGCGTTGTTTTTTATTTTTACTGATCGTTTGCATTTGCTATGTTTTATTAAAAAATTAAACTCTATTTTTCAACTCATACTATAACTATAGTTTCTCTAAAAAACTACAAAAACCGCTTCAATTTTTTCAATCCTTTGAACGGAGCGTATTTCACTTTCAAATCAAATCCGTTGCGCGATGTTACGATAGAGCGTTGATGACTGAAAGCTAAGAAACTATGGTATACGTGATAACGCCCCATGCCGCTGTTACCTACGCCACCGAAAGGCAGCTTGTGATTACCTATATGCAGAAGCGTATCGTTTATACAGCCTCCACCTGAACTGGTTTTGTAAAGGATTTCTTTAGCAGTTTTTTTAGTGCCAAAGAAATATAACGCCAACGGCTTTTCGTTTGAGTTAATATAATTTATCGGCTCGGCGATATTTTCAAAAGTAAATATTGGCAGTATCGGACCGAAAATCTCCTCTTGCATAATTGGGTCATCTAAACTTAGGTTGTCAATCAAGGTTGGCTCGATAAACTTATCTGCCAAATCTACTTTGCCACCGTGCAAAATTCGCCCTTTTTCCATTAACCTTACAAGGCGTTTCATAGCCTTATCGGTGATTATACGAGGATAAAAGAGACTCTCTTGTGGATTTTCGCCAAACATCTCTAACAGAGCTATCTTCATTTTATCCACCAATTTATCCTTAACCGAAACGTGAACGAAAAGATAATCGGGTGCTACACAAGTTTGCCCTGCGTTAATGGTTTTCCCCCACATTATTCGTCTGGCGGCAACGGTTAAATCGCTGTTTTTATCGACTATACAAGGGCTTTTTCCTCCCAACTCAAGCACCACTGGCGTTAGATGAGCGGAAGCCGCTTCCATAACAACTTTTCCCAAAGAGGGACTTCCGGTAAAGAAAATCAAATCGAAACGCTCTTTCAACACCATTTGATTAGCCTCTCTCCCACCCTGAATAACACTAACGTACTCTTTTGGAAATGTCTCTACAATTAACTTTTCAAGTACTTTGGCTGTGTTTGACGAGTACGGAGCAGGCT
>DAOSIN010000120.1:0-6300 GCA_035366675.1 Salinivirgaceae bacterium
ATTAGAGAAACCAATAATTTGCTAAAAGATAGATTTACCAACGAACAGGATTTAATCAAAGTTTTGCAACGTGAAACTAAATCTATTGCCGATTTAGATAAACAAAATAAAGATTTGCAACGGATTCAACAAAACCTAAACCTTACGACAAAGGAAGGTGCTGATGCTAATGAGAAAATCAACGCTCAAATATCTAAAAATAAGGAAACAATAAAGCAGTACACTAATGAAATTGATAAGCAGCGAAGAAATGTAGGGAATTATCAAGGCGCTGTTGATACTGTCAACATGTCGCTTGGCGAAATGAAAAAAGAATTGTTAGCGTTGCGTAATATGTCATTTGGTAATTTAAGTCCAGAAGAAATAGATAAAGTTAAGTCCAGAATGGCTGAATTAACTGATAAAATTGGTGATTTTCAGGCTCAAATAAAGACAGCATCAGCTGATAGAATACCAGCTTTGATGAACGGTTTGCAAGGCTTGGTTGCAGGTGCTCAAGGTGTTACTGGAACACTTGCGATGTTTGGAGTTGAGACCGAGAAACTAGACAAAGCAATGGTTCAACTTATTGGCGTTTCACAAGCGCTAAAGACTATGCAGGAACTTCAAGAAAAAGGCACGATCAGAGTGATGTTGGCAACCATTAAGGACACGGCAGCAAAGACGGCAAATGCAGTAGCTGCAAAAGGTCAAGCAATGGCGACAGATGGGGCAACTAAGGCAGTTAGGGCGCTTGGTAGGGTAATGAAATCAAACCCGTATGGTGTAATAGCGGCGGCGGCAGCAGCAGCAGTTACGGCTATTGTGTTGCTCGTCAAGGCGATTAAAGCTCAAAACGATGAAATGAAAAAAATGTCTGAAGAAGAACAAAGACTAACTCGTTTACGCAAAGCAAATATTGAAGTAAATAATAAAGCAGCTGAATCTTACGCCTCAGTTGAAGTATCGTTGCGTACATATCAAAAGATTGTTAACGATACCAACAAGTCTGATGAAGAACGTTTTGCTGCATTAAAGGAAATAGAAAAAGCAACTAATGGTGTTGTTACCGCTACTGATTTATCAACCGGCTCTTTAACATCATTAAATGACCAACTTGACCGTTATATTGCAACTTCTTTTGACGCTGCTATGGCGCAAGCTGCGATTAACTTAGCGACTGAGGAATTCTCCAAAATACTTAAAGCTCAACAAGATATGGAAGCATTTAAACTTGGATTTTGGGGAAGAACTTGGAAGGGTATTAAAAATAGTCTCCTTATTGTTGGTAGAGATGTCAAAACTGCAAATGATATCACAAAACAAACGATTGATAATCAACAGGAAGCAATTGATAAGATGGAGGAGATGATGGAGACCTATAAAGAAATTGCTGCTGAATATATGACTACTGTTTTTGAAAAAGCAGAAGCTGAACGGAAAGCATTAGAGGAACTTAGGAAACATCAAGAGGCACTTAGGGAATTAGAGAGGGCAGCAGAGGCAGCAAAGAAACGTTATCAAGATTATTTGGGAGCAATCAAAAAAGCAAATGAGGAGGCAAAGCTTAGCATCGAACTTGGAGAAAATGTTACTGAGGTAAGAGTAAGAGAACTCGAAGCGATTTACTCGGCAACAAAAGCCTATTATGAATTGAACGGATATACGGCAGATGAGATAAAAAAGCTTAAAGAATTAAGAGCAGAAATTGACAAACTAAATGAAGAAATTGCAAACACGCCAAAGATACTTAAAAAACAAGATGTTAAGATTTTGGAAAGTGCAGCCAAAACCACAGGCGAAATTTCAATGAATATGCGAGACGTTACTCCAACGTTAAATGAAGCGGCCGCAGGACTTGAAAAAATGGAATTAATCACAGCCAAATTAAGAAACGCCTTTAATGACTTTTTCGGAGCAACTGAGCCGATTGAGGATTGGCGAGATACTTTCAAAGAGAGCATTTCGCAAGTGCTTGACGAATCAATGAAATTATTTAATACCATCGTTGAGATGCAGCAAGAACAACTTGAGCAAGAACTCGACAAGTTAGACCGACTGCATGACAAGCAAGTGTCAACCCTCGATAGTGCTTATGAAAAAAGGAAAAGCCTATTAGAAGCGACTATTGATGATGAGGAAGAATTAGCGGCAGCACTTGCACGAATTGAGCAGGAAAAAATTGACAATCAAAAGAAATTGCAAGATGAAAAATTTAAAAAAGAACAAGAAATTGCTAAAAAACAAGCTGTTTTAGCAAAGAAAAAAGCAGCTATGGAGGTGGCGACTGGTTCTGCAACCGCCTTAGTTGAAGCTATTAAGTTAATTGGAATTGCGACCACAAAAGCAGCTCCAGGCGACCCCTATTCAGTTGCTGCAAGAATTGCAGCTGCATTGGCAGCAGCTTTGACAGTAGTGGGAGCGGTTATATCTGGAATAGCGAAAGTAAAAGCCATTCAAATTCCCGAATTTTGGGCAGGTGGTGAAGCACAAGAAGGACAATTGATTAGCGTTGCAGAGCGTGGCAGGGAGTTGGCAGTTGGTGAAAGTGGTAAATCGTATATGTTTGATAAACAGTCTGTTATTGTTGCTCCTGAAAAAATGAGAATTTTCTCAAACAAAGAAACTAAGCAAATTATGGAAAAGCAGACAATTAACAACGTTTACGAAAAATCCAATAATGTTAGTTTAACAATTGCCATTGACAATGAACGTCATAAAAAATATTTTAAACTCAATTAAAAAATACTAAAATTATGTTAAATATTACTGCAACACTTACTAATTTACGCACAAATCAGACCTATGCGGTAAATCATATACCCACTGAATTGACAAAATTGCAAATTAAAGGCAAATTTAATATTAAATTTCCTTTCGGTTTTAATCGTGGAATTTCAGCTGAAAAAGTTAAATTTGTAAAAGTTGAAAGACAGTTACTTTTAGCTGATTATAAATATTGGGGAGCTTCTGCAAATTGGGAGTTGTCTATTTTTTACGGCAATTTACAACCATTAACCGTGACCTTAGATTTTACGGATATCTCATGGGATGGCGTCAGTTTTGAAATCGGATTTAAAATCACTCCGCTTTTAGACCGTGTCCGCAACTTTGAGAAAACAAACGAATTTATTTCATTTACGCCTCAAAATTTCACACTAAAAACGATAGTGCCACAAAGTTTTCAAGCAAATTTTAATCACAACAGCTTAGACCCTGACGCTGTTACAATAGCAAATATAAAAAGCGATGGTCTAATTGATGCGGACGGTTTAGAGTATAATATTGCCATTCCTGACAAAAATGATGCGATAGTTGTTTTTAGGATAACTCAAAAAACAGCAACACAAGCAGCATCATATTTTAACCTAAATATAAAATTTCAACATCTTAAACTTAGGCTGTGGCTTTCAAGCAGCACAATCACACTAAAATTAAGAACCGATTACTTATTTTATTACACTGATGGAACGCATGAATATAGGAATATTCTTCAAGATAGTTTTTCAAGTGCAATATTATTCACTGCTAGCCTCAACGTGCAGAATGTTGGCACTTTTCTAAGAAATGGAGATTTAAGCACATTACCATCGAATCCCGCAAAAACGTTAGCAGATGTTTTTTTGGTTACATATTTAGAAGTTGATGCTCCGTACGTCATTTTACAAAATGCAATTAGAATATGGTGTGACCATATTTTTGTGAGTCATAATTACATACAAATTGACGAAATTGTGAAAGGTGTCCGTATGTCGGATTATTTGCAAAAAGTAAACAATTTAGCTGGAGAACCGATTTTTGACACTTCGCTATTATTTACATTAAGCGACATTGTGATTACTTCGACTAATTTTATGCTAAATTTTAATCAATTTTTAAAATGTAAATTGCTCGATATTTTAGAGGCGCTTTCGATTGCTGCAGGTTTTATCTTTACTGAAATTGACGGAAAATATTTTGTAATCGTAATTAGCCAAACTCAACATTTTATAGGCACAATAGAGTTGACTAATTTTTCAGACGTAAATAATGAGCCTATCGAACAGGTTATTGATTTTGAAATTGGAGACGACACGGAAGTTAAATTTCAAATATTACCACGACTTTTTGAGAAAAGAAAATATTACACAGGTGTCGATACCCTTGCAACTCTCGACACTATGATAATTAAGCCTAAAGTTATCACGTCTGGAGAGGTTATTATCAATAAGCTGCTTGATAAAAAATATGATGACGATTTACTATTTCTGAAAATTGAAAATGTAAATTATGGAAGCTTCGGACAAGTTTTAAACCAATATTTTTCAAACCAAAACGTTATTAACAGACTTGCATTACTACTCAATAGCTTTTTTACAGCTTCAGTAAACAATATTTATTACAGAGATGACCAAAATACAGTAATTGCACACAATATGCAAACTACAAATCGACTTTTTGCGAAATATTATCGAAATATTACAACGCCTGCGACCAATAGTGTTATTTCTGCACTATTTAGCACATGCAAAGTGTTTTTAATAGACGGAACGAAATACCTACCTGTTGAATATTCGCTAAATTTAGAGCCTAATACGCTTAACATTAAGTTATTAGAGTCAGTTGGGTAAAGATTTATTTGTTTATTTAATAAAATTATCGTAAATTTACTTTGTTTTTTTTTGTTTTTGTTATCAAATCGTGCCGAAGTTGACAGCTCGGCACTTTTTTACGTCTTAATTTTATCTGTTTTTCTGAAAAATCCCAAAAAAATGCCGTTTTTTTTGAAAAAAAAGCGTTGTTTTTAGAAAAAAAATGCAACTTTTTTGCGTTGTTTTTCTATGTCCGTTGTGCCGCAACAGTTTCGGAGCTAAAAAAAAATTAAAAAAAAGTGTTAAAATATTTGGATCGTGTTGTTTTTTGTTGTATATTTGTAGTATAAGAAAAACAAAAAAAGTAATAACAATTAAAAAAACAAAAACAAAATGGAATACACAGCTAAACAAATCGAAAACGCAAAGAGAAATTACAACGCAATGATGAGATTACACACACTTGCTGATTATGATGTTGAAATAATTGGAACAAACACAGCGGAACAGAGAATGGAATTTCACAACAGCATAGTTACCGACATCCGCAACGGAAATAAAGAACTTGAAAGAAAATGGAAATTGTTCTTTTTGGAAGAAGAAGTAAAAGCAGACCAAAAAAGGGCTGAAAGCAAAGCAAAATTACAAGCAAACAAAGAAGCATCAGCAGATATTTTAGCACCAATTAAAGATTTAAGAAAATTAGGTGAATTTGGCAAATGGTTAAATACTCCTGGAAACCCATTCAGAAAGCAACATTTTAATAAGAAATATACAGTAGAGGCAGTTAACACATTTTTACTAACTTTATAAAAATTATGACAATGGAAAAAATTAAAAAAGTAAACAAAGAAGATTACAACGTGCACCAATTCATTGGCGGTTATTATGGTATTTGCGAACAATCAAGCGGTGGCGGTTGTGTTTATGGTGGTGATAGTGCTTGTGAAGACCATTATAATGAAGATTATATTATTGCTATTTATGAACAATGGGATGGAACATTGCATTATACTGGCGAAAAGTACGGCTATCAAATCGAAGCATAATGACAAACGTATCGGTAATGTATAACTGAAAAAATTAAATAAAACAAAATGAAAAACGAAGCACTTAACACATTTATTATTGAGGCAGTCTTGATAGACCCAATTAATGATATTATTTTTAAACTCAAAAACAAAGAATTTAGAGATAGTGACATTAGATGGTTGAATGATAAACTTTATAAATATACTGCAGTTGCTGCAGAAACATTAGGTATAAAATTCCCAGAAATTGAATTGATTAGCCATGATGGAGTTTTAAATGATTACACAACCGAAAGATTTATAGAAGCTTTTACAACATTGCTTAACTATTTCAAGAGTTTTTAATATGATAATAAAATAATAATAATAATAACAATTTAAAACGAAGTAAAAATGGAAAATTTAATCGAAACATTAAGAAGTGAGTGGGCAGGTTACGGACACTACAGCATCTCTATTGAGATGGACGGACAAGAGTTTAAAGCTACAACTACAAACACAATGGCAATTGATGCAGCATTTGATGATTGCTATGATGATGAGGATAACTCTGGACGTTACTACGAAAGTAGAAGAGAAGCACAAGAGGCTTTAGTTAACGAGATTTTGAGAGCAAACAAAATCGAAATGTAGAGGTAAATAATATTTTTAAATAACAATTAAAAAAACAAAAACAAAATGAGATTAAAGATTAAAAATTTTAAAGAGCTGGTAGGTAA
>DAOSIN010000121.1:0-6262 GCA_035366675.1 Salinivirgaceae bacterium
GGGCATCTCTTTGATTCGTGCTGCGGCAAAAAACTATAAATCGGTCTTGATTGTTAGCAACAAAAATCAGTATCAAAGAGCCCTTGAAGTAATTAAAAAAGGTTACACAACCGAAGAAGAGCGACAACTATTTGCCAAAGAAGCATTTATGACATCTTCGCATTACGATACGCAGATCTGGAATTATTTTGGGGGTAATTATCAAGATAGTTTAAAAGTAAGCATGATGGAGCAGAAGGCCTTAAGATATGGTGAAAACCCACATCAGAAAGGCTTTTTTTATGGAAAGTTAGATGAAATGTTTGAAATCTATGGAGGAAAAGAGATCTCTTACAATAATATTCTTGATATCGATGCAGCTGTTAATTTGATTGATGAATTTGCTGAAACAGAAAATGTTGTAGCAATTTTAAAACACAATAATGCTTGCGGTGTTGCTGTTCGAAATACACTATTAGAAGCGTGGAAAGATGCTTTGGCTGGAGACCCTGTTTCTGCTTTTGGAGGCATTATAATCACAAATCAAAAAATAGATTTAGAGACAGCAAAAGAGATTGATAAGCTCTTTTACGAGGTACTTATAGCACCAGAATATGCTCAGGAGGCGCTTGAACTTCTTGTAAAGAAACCCAAGCGGATATTAATGAAGCGTAAGCCATGCAAATTACCTCAATGGCAATTTAGAACAGCCCTTAACGGAGCACTTGTTCAAGAGAAAGACAGAGTGATTACTGATAGAAACAGTTGGAAAGTAGTATCAAACAAACAACCATCGGAAAGTGAAATTTCCGACTTGCTGTTTGCCAATAAAATCGTAAAACACACAAAATCAAATACTATAGTTTTAGCTCATAATAAACAACTTGTAGGAAGTGGAACAGGGCAGACGTCACGTGTTGATGCCTTAAAACAGGCTATCGATAAAGCAAAATCGTTTGGACTCAATTTGCAAGGAGCAGTCATGGCTTCCGATGCTTTTTTCCCTTTTGTCGATTCGGTTGAAATTGCTTGCAAAGCGGGTATAAAAGCAGTTATTCAGCCCGGTGGTAGCATAAAAGACCAAGAGTCGGTTGATTATTGCAACAGCCACGATATGAGCATGATAATGACAGGAATAAGACATTTTAAGCATTAAATAACATAGAATTACATGGGATTATTTTCATTTTTAACACAAGAGATTGCAATTGATTTGGGTACTGCAAACACCATCATTGTACATAATGATAAAGTTGTTGTCGATCAGCCTTCGATTGTTGCAATAGAGAAGCTTACCGGAAAGCTTGTGGCTATTGGCGAAAAAGCAATGCAAATGGAAGGGAAGACACACGAAGATATTCAGACAGTCAGACCATTGCGCGATGGAGTTATAGCCGATTTTCATGCAGCGGAACAGATGATTCGCGGTATGATAAGGATGATTGATAAACGAAAAAAACTCTTTTCGCCAGCACTAAGAATAGTTGTGTGTATTCCCTCAGGAAGTACCGAGGTTGAAATGCGTGCAGTTCGCGATAGCGCCGAACATGCAGGAGGACGTGAAGCATTTATGATTTACGAACCCATGGCAGCCATGCTCGGGATTGGAATTGATGTTGAAGCTCCCGAAGGCAACATGGTTGTAGATATAGGCGGAGGAACAACCGAGATTGCGGTTACATCTCTGGGTGGTATAGTTTGCAACCGCTCAATTAGAATTGCAGGCGACGACTTTACAGCCGACATACGTGAATATATGCGCCATCAACATAATATTAAAATTGGGGAGCGAACCGCCGAAAATATTAAAATTCAAGTAGGTAGCGCATTATCTGATTTAGATGATCCACCATCGGATTATGTCGTAAGAGGACCACATCAAATGACCGCCTTACCGATTGAAATACCAGTTTCATATCAGGAGATAGCTCATTGCCTTGACAGAAGCATATCAAAAATCGAGGCAGCTATATTATCAACACTTGAGCACACTCCGCCAGAGCTTTACGCTGATATCTTTAACAAAGGCATCTTTTTAACTGGAGGAGGAGCACTACTTCGTGGATTAGATAGAAGGCTTACCGAGAAAACAAAAATACAGTTTCATGTAGCCGAAGATCCATTGCATGCAGTAGCACGAGGAACAGGTATAGCACTTAGAAATATTGATAAATTCCAATTTCTTATTCGGTAAAATTTAGGTTAATTTAAGAATCCACTGTTTTAAAATTTCAACAGTTTCGGTACAACGGGTTTTAATTAAATTGAGTAAACTTCAGTTTGGAAAAACAATTAGGCAAGAGCATAAAGTTGGAAGATCGTAGATTATTGAATTTAACCAAGAATTAAAAAAAGTGTAGATGAGAAATTTACTTAGAATATTGGTCAAGTTTTATCCTCTATTGCTCTTTTTAACACTTGAGTTCGTCGCTTTTGCTATGTTGTTTAATTATAACACGTACCACAGAGCAGCATATCTGAATGCTTCATCTGCTATTACTGGAAGTATTTACGAGAGAATTCAAAGATTCAAAGATTTTTTTATCCTTGTAAAAGCCAACGAACAGCTTGCAGATGAGAATGCAAGAATTAAAAATACCTTGGTCTCTTCGTATAAGTCTAATCGAGTATCTTTCAGCGAGATATATGATTCTGTATATGAGCAACATTGGAAATATATTGATTGTAAGATAGTTTATAACAGTACTGGCAGACAGCACAATATGCTGATGATTGACAAAGGAAGCAGGCATGGAATAGAACCCGAAATGGGATTAGTTTCGAGTAAAGGGGTTGTGGGAATTATTCAACACGTTTCAAAGAATTACAGTACAGCGTCAAGCATTCTGAATACAAACATTATTATTAGTTCAAAACTTAAATCTTCGGATCATTTTGGCATTCTAAAATGGGACGGAAATAACACTAAATACTGCTATTTATCAGATATCCCCAACCATATAAAAGTAGAAAATGGCGACACTATTGTAACATCAGGATATTCATCAATTTTTCCTGAGGGAATTATAATTGGGACAGCTGTTGACATAGATAAAAGCCTTGATTTAAGTTTTTTTAATATCAAAGTTAAATTAACTGAAGATTTTGGAGCAATTACACATTTGTATGCCGTGAAAAATCTGTTCAAAAACGAAATTGATAGTCTTAAAGAGTTGATAGAAAATGATTAGAATTATCGTCAGGCATTTGCTACATACAATTATTCTGCTTTTTATTCAAATTTTTATTTTGAATAACATTGGGCTTGGCGGTTATATAAATCCTTACATCTATATTCTGGCAATATTGTATCTTCCTATTCAAACTCCGCCGTGGTTAACTCAGGTTTTATCGTTTGTATTGGGATTTGTTTTTGATGCTATAGTTGGCACTCCTGGAATGCATACTTCTGCGTGTGTATTCATAGGATTTATACGTCCATATGTATTAAAATACATTTCACCTCGTGATGGATATGATACTGAAAGTGAGGCAAGTATAAAAGATATGGGATTATCTTGGTTTCTGCGATATGTGGTGATTTTAATTGTTGCACACCATACGTTTTTGTTCTTTGTAGAAGCATTTAATGCGGTAAATTTCTTTAAAACTGTTGGCAGGATAATACTTAGCGGATTATTTACTATAACTTTAACAATATTACTTCAATATCTTAGATTTGGTAAAATCTCAAAAAGATAGTTTTAACTGTTAGTGTGAAGAAAGATCATTCATATAGCCCCTTTATTATAAGCGGAATAGTAGTAGTTGTATTTTTGGTGTATATAATACAACTGCTTTATATTCAAACTATTCAAAAACAATATCAAGACTATGCTAGCAGTAATGTTCTACGATTTGTAACGCAATATCCCACTCGTGGTTTAATTTTCGACAGAAAAAATCGACTGTTAGTTTACAACGAACCGGTTTATGATATTATGGTTGTT
The DNA here is from genome assembly GCA_035366675.1 of Salinivirgaceae bacterium. Lineage (GTDB taxonomy): Bacteria > Bacteroidota > Bacteroidia > Bacteroidales > Salinivirgaceae > JAAYQU01. The sequence goes on from DAOSIN010000121.1 coordinate 3,930, forward strand.
CCTCGTCAGCTACAGCCATTTGACAGCGCAGGTTTATGCGAAATGCTTAAAATTACTCCGCAATATTTAGAATCACAGTTAAATGCGGCAAAGAAGTATAGTCGCTTTAAACCATCAATTTTTTTGAAACAGGTGTCCAGAGCAGATTACGCCAACTTTTCTGAGAAACTATATCGATTTCCAGGTTTTTATGCACAAACAAGGACTGTGCGAAAATACCCGGAGCATAATTCCGCTCATTTGCTTGGATATGTTGGAGAAGTAACCGAACAGCAAACTAAAGACGATCCCTCGTACAAAAGTGGAGACTATATCGGCATAAATGGATTAGAAAAATCATACGAACATATATTGCGTGGAGAAAAGGGAGTGGAGGTTTTTATGGTCGATGTTCATAACCGTATAAAAGGGCGGTATAACAATGGAAAAAACGATAAACAGGCAGTTCCCGGACTCGATATCAATATTTCAATCGACACCGACTTGCAAAATTACGGCGAGAGCTTAATGCAAAACAAAAAAGGAGCCATAATAGCCATTGAACCTAAAACCGGCGAGATACTATGTATGGTATCAGCACCCGGGTTTGATCCAAACCTACTTAGCGGACGCGAACGAAGTGCAAATTATAAATTATTAGAAGCAGATACACTTAAGCCATTGTTTAACCGAGCGTTACAGGCGCAATATCCACCAGGCTCGACTTTTAAGATAATAAACGCTTTGGTCGGGCAGCAAATGGGAACGCTTAACGTAAACACAGCATATTATTGTTATTCAGGATACCGTGTGGGTAGATTTTTCTTGGGATGTCATACACATTATACACCGCTAAAACTTGTAGAGTCAATTTCAAATAGCTGTAATGCGTACTATTGCAACGTTTATCGAGCTTTATTAGATAAAGATGGGCAAGCAGGATTCAGAGAAAATTATATGCGTTGGTACGATATGACTACCTCATTTGGTTTAAATCAGAAACTTGGTCTTGATTTTCCTTTTGAACTTCCTGGATTAATTCCTGATACAAGTTTTTACGACAGACGGGAGGGGCACAAAAGGTGGGTATCATTGAATATTGTTTCAAATAGTATAGGACAGGGAGAAATATTAACTACTCCACTTCAAATTGTAAACGTGGCTTGTGTAGTTGCAAATAGAGGGTACTACATAATTCCACATTTTATTAAGGAGATTGAGGGTCGAAAAAAAATTGATGAAAAGTATCTTACTAAACGATATGTAAAAATTGACTCTGTTTATTTTAAACCAGTAGTTGAAGGAATGTATTTGGCTGTTAATGGCGGAGCAGGCACAACAGCGCGCATTGCGCGTATTGACGGGTTAGATATATGTGGCAAAACCGGTACCGCCCAAAATCCACACGGAAAAGACCACTCAATTTTTATAGCATTTGCCCCCAAAGATGATCCGAAAATTGCAGTCGCCGTATATGTCGAAAACGCAGGATTTGGAGCAACATGGTCGGCACCCATTGCGAGTTTTGTTATAGAGAAGTATTTAAATGATTCTATAAACAAGTCGAGAATATGGTTAGAAAACCGAATTTTAGAAGGAGATTTGATAAATGTTCAGAAGACAAATAACTAATATTTGGAACTCTTTAGACTGGTTCACAGTCGCCTTATATGCCATACTAGTAATTATGGGATGGTTCAACATTTATGCAGCTGTTTATAATGAGGAGTTTGGCAGTATTTTCGACATATCACAAAAGTATGGGCGACAATTACTGTGGATTTTGGCAGCCATTGTACTGATTGTTGTTATTTTTTTGATAGACAATAAAATATACGTGTATTTTTCATATCCTATTTACATAGCTGTGATGTTGTTACTAATATCAGTTCTTCTGTTTGGAGTTGAGATAAGTGGCTCACGTTCATGGTTTCAGATAGGAGAATTTAAGATACAGCCAGCCGAATTTTCAAAGTTTGCTACAATTTTGGCTATCGCAAATTTTTTGAGCGAACCCGGAAGAAGGCTAATGAAATTGCCAAATTTTTTAGTTGTTTTGACGTTAATAGCTATACCTACAATTTTAATACTACTTCAAAATGACACAGGTTCGGCATTAGTTTTCACTTCGCTTGTGTTTATGCTTTATCGAGAGGGTCTTCCCGGATGGATTTTATTGATTGCCTTTTTTGCTATCGTCTTGTTTATTATAGCACTCACAAAGCCATTTTATTGGGTTGTAGGTTTAGTTATAATTGCATGTTGGATTTATGCATATTTAAAATACAACGCAAAACGAGATTTGATCTACTTTGGGATTTTTATGCTAATGATAATCGGTGCAGCGATTGCAG
>DAOSIN010000122.1:0-6223 GCA_035366675.1 Salinivirgaceae bacterium
ATTTTTCAAATGGAATTTATTTTGTTAAAACAACGAATGGTATTGCGTTAAAGGTGTTGATATACTAGATATTAGTAAGAATCACTATAGTTCTTCGAAAAGTAGCTGAATTAAAGTGTTGGTTGGATAGGCAAGATGATCTATATTTTTTAATTCACATTTTGTAATTTACAAAATGTGAATTATTGTTGTGTTCACAAAATTAAATATTGAGACACGATTTGTAATTGATTAATCATTCTTTTTAAGTCTTAATAAATATCGTGTTCCTATAAACATTACGTAAGCAACAATAACCCCTATAATCCCACCACAGATAACATCTCCTGGATAATGCACCCCTAAATATATACGACTGTAAGAGACCAAAGCTGCCCAAAAAAGCATAGATACTGTTATCCAACGTTTTCGGAAAATAAGGGCAATAAATGTTGCTAAACCGAAGCAGTTGGCGGCGTGAGATGAGACAAATCCATAGTCTCCACCGCGATAATTGCGTACTACGTGTACTAAATGTCCAAAATCAGGATTGTGAGTTGGTCTAAGCCGTTCGACACTGTTTTTAATCAAGACGCTTATTTGATCGGTTGCAACAATGGTTAGTACAATACCTAATACAAAATAGAGTCCTTGTAATTTGTATTTTTTTATAATTGCGTACAATAAAATAGCATATAATACTATCCAAATATACTTCCCGCTGATATGCCACATTAGAAAATCTAACACTTCGCAGTGTAAACCGTTGAGAAACAGAAAAAGTTTTTCGTCTGCTTGAACAATCATCTCTTAATCAGCCTTTTGGTGTAAATTTTCCCAAATCATATCTTTCAGTTCAGTCAGATTTTGATTTGTAACCGATGAAATAAATACATGGGGTATATCTGGCAAATCCTTTTCCATCTCTCTTTTCAGCTCATCATCAATTAAATCGGTTTTTGTTATGGCTAACATTCTGTTTTTATCCAACAGTTCAGGATTGTATTGCTTTAATTCGTTCAGTAAAATGTTGTATTCATTTTTGATATCAGCATTGTCTGCAGGGATAACGAACAGTAGGGCTGAGTTGCGTTCAATATGCCTTAAAAAACGTAGTCCTAAACCTTTCCCTTCGCTGGCTCCCTCAATAATTCCGGGAATATCAGCCATTACAAACGATAAGTCGTCACGATACTCAACTATACCCAAGTTTGGCGTAAGGGTGGTAAATTCGTAGTCGGCAATTTTGGGTTTCGCAGCTGACATAACAGACAATAGTGTGCTTTTTCCTGCATTAGGAAAACCAACTAAACCAATATCAGCCAATATTTTGAGTTCTAAAGTGAACCAGCCCTCAATACCGGGTTCTCCAGGCTGTGCAAAACGTGGTGTGCGCATGGTTGGCGATTTAAAATGGTTGTTGCCCAAACCTCCTCTGCCACCACGAAGCATAATTGTCTCTTCTCCATGTTCGGTAATTTCGGCTATTATTTCTCCTGTATCTTCGCTACGAACAACCGTGCCCAATGGAACTTCAATATAAACATCTTCGCCATCGGCACCTGTGCTTAGTTGTTTACTTCCAGATTCGCCATGACCCGCACGTATATGTTTTTTATAACGTAAGTGCAGCAGTGTCCACATATTTCTATTACCTCGGAGAATTATATGTCCGCCTCGTCCTCCATCACCTCCATCGGGACCACCTTTAGGCACAAATTTCTCTCGCCGTAGGTGCGTTGAACCACGTCCTCCGTTGCCTGATTTACAGAAAATGCGTATATAATCTACAAAATTTGAATCCGACATAATGTTTTTTTAGAGTTATTAATATTCTGAAACAGCGTAAATATCGGGGTAGTTACGCCCAAATCCGCTGTAATCAAGACCATAGCCTACAACAAATTTATCGGGAATTTCAAATCCAACATAATCGAGTTTTATATTTCCTTTGTAAGCTTGAGGTTTGTATAAAAGCGTTGCATATTTAACCTCGGCAGGCTCGTACCCGATAAGCTGTTTGCGGATTTGTTCCAGTGTTGTCCCTGTATCAACAATATCTTCAATAACCACAACGGTTTTTCCCGCAATATCTTCGTTAAGACCAATTAATCGTTTTACATTGCCACTAGTGCTGGTTCCTTGATATGATGCCAATTTAAGAAACGTTATTTGACACGGCATGTTTATTCTCTTCATTAAATCGGAAGTAAACATAAAACTGCCATTTAGAATTCCCAGAAAGATAATATCTTTTCCTGATAATTCGTTGCTGATTTGTGTGGCTAATACATCAACACGTTTGAGAATGTCTGCCTGCGATATGTAAAGGCTAAACTTTTTGTCAAAAACATTAATCATATTCAAAGCAAATTGAGTTTAAAAACTGATTTTACAAGTGTAGTTTTTAACTTATAAAATATAAAAAGAGGCTATCTTTGCACAAAAGTACAATATTTTAATATAAAAAACATATTCGATGCAACCAAAAGTAAGTATAATTATGGGTAGTGTTTCCGATATGAAAGTAATGGAAAAGGCTGCCAAGACCTTAGACGAGTTTGAGATCCCCTTTGAAATAAATGCTCTTTCAGCACATCGCACACCCGAGGAGGTTGAGAAGTTTGCCAGAAATGCCCACGACCGTGGAGTTAAAGTGATAATTGCGGCAGCAGGCATGGCGGCACATTTGTCAGGTGTTGTTGCAGCTATGACACCTCTTCCTGTTATTGGAGTTCCAATAAGTGCGACATTAGACGGAATGGATTCGTTATTGGCAATAGTTCAAATGCCTCCGGGAATTCCTGTTGCCACAGTTGGTATTGATGCAGCTCAAAATGCGGCTTTATTAGCTGTGCAGATATTATCAGTAGCTGATAATGAGCTATATAAACGTTTTACCGAATATAAATCCGCATTGAAATCAAAAATTGTCGACGCTAACAAACAGTTATCGGAAATAAAGTTTAAGTTTAAGGTAAATTGATTTTCCTTGTGTTAATTAGAAGTTGCAAGGTATATGGAGAAAGTCGGCGGTGAACTGAGCCCACGGTTGCTGAGTTTATATTTCGACAAGTTCAATAACCGTCGGAGTAACCATTTATTATAAGCATACTCTATTAAGTTGGCTTTGAAAAGTTCTGCTGGCATATCATAGTCTCTGAACATGCCGTGGTATACTGAGCAGGGTCGAAGAGAAGAGACAGTTATAGACACCTTTGTGGTGGCTTCGATTGCTGCGCACTCAGCCACCGAAGATGGTCACTTAGTTTATTTTTCAACAGGCTCTTGAAGTTCGGATTTCTAATTTCTAATTTCTAATTTTTCTTAACAGTTTGTTCACAACTATTTTTTTTGTTTTAATTTTTTATTAGGTAAGTTTGGCAACTTAAAAACTGTATTTTATGAGCGCAACTGAGGCAATAAAAGTTATAAACAGACAACCTCTCCATTTTGTACTTCTATTTGGTTTTGTATTATTAATAAATTTTAAGCTATTTGCCAGCAGTAATATAAAATATGGCGGTGCCCGAGCAGCTGGACTTGGACAATCGGTGGTTTCTATGCCCGAGGCTGGATATTTTCAAAATCAGGCACTGTTAACACATTTCGATTCGCTTTATATTGAAGTATATTCGTCTTTATCATTCGCAATAAAGGAGCTTGGTACACATTCACTTTTTGCTGCTCTTCCGGTTTTGGGAGGAGTCTCCTCAATTCAGTATCAATACTTTGGATATACTAATTATAACGAAAACCGCATGGGACTTGCGTATGCTCGCAAGTTGACAAAAAATCTAAGTCTCGGAGTACAAATAGGTTGGTTGCGTACAGGAATGCCAGCACCTTATGGTGCTTACAATAATTTTATCGCTGAGGTTGGCTTATCGTATCGATTAAGTAAAAGGTTAATTTTTGGGGCACACGTTTTTAATCCCACTCAATCAAAACTGGTTAAAGATACCGACGAAATTGCTCATACTGCCATTAGAGCAGGTGTTGCGTATTACCCTATAGATGCACTGGCGTATAGTTTTGAAATCGTGCAGTTTCTGAATCAAAAAATATCATTCCGCACGGGTTTAGATTTGAGTATTACACAATATTTGAATGTTAGAACAGGATATAACCATGATAATAAGACCATTTGCTTCGGGGTGGGAGCGAACCTAAAAGTATTAAGCATAAATATGGCATTGGGGTATCATAATGTGTTGGGATATACTCCTCATATATCTTTAGGGAAACAATTCTAAACCAGATAGTTAAGCCCATGAACCGTTTTTTCAAAATCTCTCTTTTTTCCGTTATAATTATCGTTTTTTCATCGGATGTTTTTGCTCAAGATGATATTGTGCAAACTGTTGTTGGACAGATGGTTGAGATATGGGCAGAAAACGAAGTTCCCGAAGAGGATATTGAGCGTATGTCAGAAGAGTTGTATATGCTAAGCGAAATGCCAATATCGCTCAATGATGACGATCTGTCGCCTCTTTCTGATGTTTTTTTGCTTACGGAGTATCAAATTGCAATAATTAAAAAGTACAGGAGACAACACGATAATATTCAGACAATATGGGAGCTTTCTATGTTTCCAGATTTTACTTCTGAGGATTTGAATATATTAAGTCATTTTGTCTCGGTATATGTGCCTGAGTCAAAAAAATCGATAAGGCAAATAATTCAATATCCTAAAAATGAAGTTATTAGCGAGTATAGACGTAATATAGAAAAATCTGATGGCTATTATTCCAAATCAGGTAAACCAGCTGCATATCAGGGCAGTCCCGATAAATTTTATTTACGCTATATAATCAGTTCAAAACGCGATTTTTCGGCAGGAATAACTGCCAAGAAAGATCCGGGCGAGGCATTTTTCAAATCGCCACGCAGAGACGGGTTTGATTACTATTCGGTACATGCCTATATAAATTTAGACAGAATTGTGAAAGAGGTGGCGGTAGGGGACTATACAGTGACTTTTGCCAATGGCTTAACCGCGGGATACGGTTTAATGTCAGGTAAAAATTCGCAAGCAGTGTCCATAAAACAGAACAACAGCCATATTAGAAAATATTCGGGTGCTTCCGAATTTGGATTTATGCGCGGAGCAGCCACCACACTGAGATATAAAAACATAAGTTCAATTATTTTTTTGTCCCACAACAGCATAGATGCAACTATTTCAACCGATAGTGTTACTGGTTCAACTTATATAACATCGTTATCCAAATCTGGTTATCATCGAACCGAAAATGAGCTAAAGCAACGTAAGGCAGCACAGCAAAGCGTTTTAGGTGCAAATATTCAGTACGAATTAGAGGAATTTAAAATTGGTTTAAACTCTGTTGCAGTAAAATATAGCCACCCTATCATGCGCAGTAACACTTTATATAATATATTTGAACCTAATACCGACCTGTTTTACAATCTATCAATTGATTATCAATATATTAATAAAGAAGTGTTGCTGTGGGGAGAGGCTGCAATTGACAAAAATCAAAAGTTGGCATTTTTGCAAGGAGTTCATTTTAAAACGTCTGATGTATCGCAAATTGCACTTTTATATCGTAACTATTCACCACAATATTATTCTCCTTTGGCTCTTTCCTTTGGCGATTCCGGTAATGGCTCAAATGAAGAGGGTCTTTACGCAGGAATGGTAATTTATCCATTTTCCAGCTTAGAGATAAATGCCTATGCCGATGTTTTTAAATTTCCTTGGATGCGTTTTCGTCGCTCATCGCCTTCTTACGGCTACGATTATATGGTTGATATGCGTTGGTCGTATAGCAGAAATGCACGCTTATCAGCTCGCTTTAGATTAAAAGAGAGCTCTTATGACGTTACATCAGACTCCACGATCACGCGTAAGCTAAACACAGAAACTGTATCACGTTGCCATTTACAATCGGACATTAGTTTTACCAAATATATATCGAGTCAGACGCGTGTTGCTGCCACTTTTTTCAACAACTACAAAGGCAAGCAGACAGGTTGGATGATGTATCAAGAGCTTACATTCAGGTCTTTGAAAGAAAAATTAAGTTTTTCGGCTCGTTATGCTATTTTCAATACAGATAGTTACGATACTCGTATTTACGCATACGAAAAAGATGTGCTTTACGCTTTTTCAGTACCCGCATTGTACGCCACAGGATCTCGATACTATTTGGTGGCAACTTGGAAAATAACCCGCGATATTGCAGTTTATGCCAAATGGTCGCAATCAATCTGGAGCAAT
>DAOSIN010000123.1:0-6170 GCA_035366675.1 Salinivirgaceae bacterium
CTGAACGACAAGCAGACCGCGATGCTGTTTTATCAACTACAGCTGAGGATATTCGCGCTTTTAGTAAAATGGTTGACGACATTTTGAAACAAAATAACATTTGCGTTTATGGTGGCGAAGAGAAGATTAAAGCAAACAAAGATCTTTTCGGCGGATTTATAAACGTTGAAAAGAAAAAATAAAGTAATTTAATAAAAAAAGACCAAACAGATTTTTTCTTGTTTGGTCTTTTTTTTGTTTGCTCAAAATTCTATTTGCAATATTTCTGCATCGAGAATTTAGCATGAGGATTTCCCATTTTTTTTGCCGTTTTAAAATCTTTACATGCCTTTTTATTGTCGCCCATATTTGCATATGCTTGACCTCTAACCATATAGTATTCATGGTTTTTGGGTTCAAACTCCATAGCTTTTTCAATATACTCTACAGCTTTAGGGTAATTTTCTAATGACGAATATGCTGTAGCTGCTCCATAAAAACCCCCAACAAAATCAGACCTTAAGCTAGTCAACTTTAAAAAAATTGAAAGCGCCTCTTGCGGTTCGTTATTTCGCATGTGACAAAGTGCCTTTTGGTACATTCCGTTTGGATCGTTTGGACGTACATCTAAAACTTTTTGATATACTACAATAGCTTCTTGAAATTTAAATTGTTGCTGAAGTTTTAAACCTGCATTCATTAACGAATCAATATTCTGTCCTCTTAAACTAAAATGGATTGAGGCAAACAGGGTTACATAAATTAATATTCTTAAAATTCTCATAGTTTAATATTTTTAGCGTTATTTACAGTTGTTATTTCCGTACAATGGTATAATTACAAAGAGGTACCCTATATAGTATTACACTATAAGTACTGTTTTTGTTTAATTATCGATAACATATTTGCAGCAATTTATATACCGATATTACAATCTGCGGCAATAAAAATAAACGAACTGGTCAATAATAACCACTAATTTGATTTAACAAAATTAATCTCCTCGAAATGGAAATCGGGGTTGGGACATTTTATAGTAAAGCTTGTTACTGCTCCGCGCTCATTCTTACTTGTCAAAATTAGTCCTTCGGGTAAAGAGATAATATTTTGCCAAATAATCTTTACTTCGCCATCGTCTGCCACATTAATAACACCGTCAAAAAGAGGTGCACTAACAAACTGAATTTCAATTGTTTGATTTTCAGCATTTTCAAGAATAATAACTTCACCCATTAATTTGTCAACATACTTCCCTTTTAATGCTTCCAAATCTGGCTTTTGCGGGCTCAAAGTTGTGTCTTGCTCTATTTCAAAACCCTTGAAATTATTGTACTTTTCCAGTACAATTTTGTAGTATGGTGAATTTGTATCAATAAGGAATTGATATAACAATTCATAAGATAACACTATAGGCAACGGTGTGCCAGTATTTGCCAAAATAATAAAAGCAGTTTTCTTTTCAGGAATAATAACAATTTGAGAAGTCATTCCCTCTAAACCACCATTATGCATTATTACTTTATAACTATTAAAATCTAACACTTCCCAACCTAATCCATATCCTTTGTTTTTTATGATATCTGGAACAGTGTTATCTAATACATTAAGTTTTTGATCAGCAATAACTGATTGTTGAATATTAATAAACTCTCTGTCAACTATTGTAGAATCGAAATCCCACTGAAACTCTGCCCACTTCATTAAATCTTTGATATTTGAAAAAAGTCCACCTGCAGGCGAAATATTTGTCCAATCAATGTAATTAACTGGTTTATTTTCTTTATCAACAATAATATGAGGATTTGCAATGTTTTCCGACTTAATAACTTCTGAATAATTAAAAGTTGTATAACCCATTTTTAATGGCGAAAGTAGATTAGCATTAATATAATCTTCATAGCCTTGATTTACAGCTTTCTCTAAAGCTACTCCTGCAACCAAATACATAATATTACTATAACCGTATTCTGTATGTGGCGCGTTTTTTATAGGAACATACTTTATTAATTCAATAACCTCCGTTTTACTTTTATTGCTCCCATACCACGACAAATCTCCGCTAAATGTTGAAAAACCAGTTTGGTGTGACAGTACATCGTAAAACGTTATTGTGTTAGTTACTGTATCATTGGCAGTTTCAAACTGTTTAAGATACTTTTTAATTGGGTCGTTAATTGACAATAATCCATGTTTTTGCGCTATTCCTATACCCGTTGCAGTAAATGCTTTTGTTAAAGATGCTATTCCAAACAGCGTTGTATCGGTAATATTTAGTGGCTTATCAACGTGTGTAACACCATAGCCTTTGGAGAGAAATATAGTGTCATCAGCTATTATCCCAACTGCTATTCCAGGAACATTCCAGTCAGATATTGACTTTAGCAACAATGAATCAATTGAATTATAGAATGTTAGGCTAACATTTTCTTTATTTTGATTTTTACACGAAAAGAGTACTAATAATGAAATGAATACAAATAGCAGGTTTCTCATATGTCGTTACTTAGTTAAAAGTTAAAAGTTTGCAAAGTTGAAAGTAGAGACGGAGCATGCTCCATCTTTACAAAAATTAATAACAAATTTAAAATTAATATTATTAACATCTCTATTTTTCTGTAATTTCTATTTCAGTTCTTCTATTTTTTGCTCTGCCACGTTCATCGTCGTTTGATGCGATATTTCTTTTTGGTCCGTATCCTTTGAATGATAGTCTATCTTCCGAAATACCTGCTTCGCTTATATATTGATACACGCTTTTGGCACGGTTCTCAGATAGTTTTTGATTGTAAACTTCGGTTCCTACATTATCTGTATGTCCACTGATCTCGACCTTCACTGTCGGATTTTGTTTCAATAGCCTAACCACCTTATTGAGCTCAGTTTTTGACACTGGAGATAACTCATAACTGTCGGTTTTATAAAAAACATTATTCAATATGGTTTTGCTTCCTATTTTTATTGGCTCGAGTTCGACTAAAATTTCGTATGCTTCTATATCTTTTTGTTCAACTACAAAGTGGTCAGAATAAAAGAGATATGATTCTCTATCAACTGTTAAACCATATTTTTTACCGGCAATTAATGCCATTAAAAACTCGCCGTTAGAGTTAGATGTGATTGTGATTATAGAATCCGGCAAATCAAAATCATTCATATCAATAACAGCTGACAAAGCCTTTCTGGTTTCTTTATCTATTACTTTTCCCTTTACATATGTTACCACTCCTGCTTGCGCTGGCTCGGGCAGTTCAAAATAGAAAATATCTCGTTGCCTTCTATCGCCAACTTCTTTATCAATAAAAGCGGTTTTGCCGTCTGCTTGCACAAATATTCCTATCTCATCACCGTGAGTATTTATAGGGTATCCTAAATTAACAGGTTTTGTCCATTTTCCCTCGATAAATTGGGATTTGTAAAGATCAAATCGCCCCATGCCGGGATAGTGGTTCGATGAGAAATAGAGTGTTACATTATCAGGGTGAATAAAAGGCGACATTTCATCACCTTCGGTATTAATATTTGGACCGAGGTTTATAGGTTTATCCCAAATAGGGAAACCATCTTTATCGTATCCTTTTAAATTGCACCTGTAAATATCTGATTTTCCGTATCCTCCAGGACGATTACTTGCAAAATATAGTTGTGTGCCATCAGAGCTGATAACAGGTCGGGACTCCCAATGGCGGCTATTGACTACGGGTCCAAGGTTTTTGGGCTTTAGCCATTCTCCATCATTAAGTACAGTGATATAAATATCACAACTTCCAAATCCGTCATTTCTGTTACAACCTGTAAATAGTATATATCTTCCGTCGGGGCTTACAAATGAAGCACCCTCGTTAAATTCTGTATTTACAGGAGAACCAACAGATTTTGGATCGTTATATAAACCATCTGTTAAATCGCATGTCCATATCTCTTCATTAAACCTATTGTAACCCATATCAATTTTAAGGGTATAAAAAAACTGCTTGTTATCGACAGTGAACGAGGGCCAATACTCGTCTCTATATGTGTTAATGCTTGGTGGCAGCGATTTTAGCTCAATGAAAACCGGATTTTTTATTGCCTCTGCAGCAAATTCGGCTTTACTCTTTATCAAATCAACATACGGTTTAAACTTTTCGTATTCAGCACCATATTTTTTTTCAAAATATAAGATGTCTACCATTGATTCATCATATTTCCCGAGAAGGATATATCCCTCTGCCCTATTTATATATGCAGGTGGAAAATATTCCGGATCTAGTGACAGGGCTTTATTTAACTGCTCAACCAAAAGATTTGCACTGTCAATTTCGTAGTATATCTGAGCCAACATGAAGTGCGCATCAATAAATTCGGGATCTCTATATATGGCTTCTTGTAAGCTTTCTATTGCATGGTTATACATTCTTAAATTATAATGTTCTTTTGCCTGTTTGAAAGCCTGCCCCGCTCTCCAAGAGCGTGTGGGTACCTCTTGAGATACAGAATATAAACGGATAGATATAAAAAATAGCAGTAATAAAAAATATCGCAATTTTAAAGCCATTTTGATTTTGGTATGCTCATTCAAAATAATCGCATAAAATTAGTAACAATTTTCACGATAACAATACAAAAAACATAAAGTTTGTGATTTACAAACAAATACCTATGGTATTCGCATAAATTTATGTATCTGCAACGAGACATTCCAAGCCGGATTTTCCTTGGTGTATTCTACAATTTTATCGATTATGTTTTCGAAACAAGAAAATTCAGGTTGCAAAAAGAGTTTACAATTTTTATTCACATGTTTACGCCATTTTTCTGCCCATTGAAAATCTTTTTCGGTTGATATAACTACCTTAAGCTCATTAGCTAATAGTAAATTTTCCGGTAAAGGGGGTTTTTGTTGCTTTGGCGACAAGCATATCCAGTCCCATTGTCCAGTAATTGGGTAAGCACCGCTGGTTTCGAGAAATGATTCTATGCTGTTTTTATTAATCTCTGCTGCAAGCAATTCCAAATTATACATAGTTGGTTCTCCTCCTGTTACAACAACGTTCTTGGCTGCAGTTTCAATTACTTTTTTAACAATATCTTTAACTGAAATCTTTTTGTGAAAATTTTTGTTCCATGAAATTTTTGTATCGCAAAAGTGACATGCAATATCGCACCCGCCAACTCTTATAAAATAAGATGGTTTACCCGCATGATATCCCTCGCCTTGAATGCTGTAAAACTCCTCAACGATGGGCAAATAATTACCTGTTTTAATATCGTTTTCGTCAGATTTTTTATATAAATCTTTACTCATAACTGTTTATTACTAACAAAAAAATGTTGATGTTATTATTTTTTTGAAATTTTAACTATCCTATCTACTCCATGACATAACCAACTTTAAGAGAACATTTGCACAATAAATGTTTAACAAACTGTCATCAAAAAGTATAAATAAATTCATAATAGTCGCCAAATATAATTACTTTTACACTTGCATTTTAAGGGATGATTATTCAGTACAAATGTCACAAAATTATACGACACAAAGACAATAATCTTAGTGAAAATTTATCTTAACTTTGCAAAATGCAAAACAGAGAGGACATAGAAAAGCTACAAAAAAAGCTTTCAACTTTTCCAATTTTTGAAGGAACTCAGGGTTTTCAACTTGAGCAAATTATTCGTGCTTCACACATTATACCTTACAAAGCAGGTGGCGCAATTTACGAAGCAAACGATGTCTCTACTGCTTTTTTCATTATACTTTCTGGAGTCGTTAAAATAGAAATACACGAGCTAAAATCAATTGAATTAGGTTCCGGTAATTATTTTGGAGAATACTCTTTGATTGAAAATCGCCCACATAACGGAACTGCTATTGCGAAAACAGATTGTGAAATTCTTGTTTTACCTTCAGATGTTTTCAACAATCTGTTGCAACAGAGTCTCCCATTTTCAAATAATCTGTTAAGGATTTTAGTCAAACGTCTGAAAGCTACAGAACGTTTAGAGTCAGCGTTGATTGAGAAGAACATACAGATTAATGAACAAAACGTTAGGATTAATGATAGTAACGAATTAGCAGGAATAATTCAAAAAGCACTACTTCCGCAAGAAAAGCTTTTAAAACTCAAGTTTGACAGCTGTTTTTTGCTTTTTCAACCTTGTGAAAATATATCGGGTGATTTTTATTGGTTTGCACAACGCCACAACGAATA
>DAOSIN010000124.1:0-6144 GCA_035366675.1 Salinivirgaceae bacterium
TAGTCACCCGATATACAATCAAAAATATAAATTTCCGAAAGGTTTACCAAAAATTCATGAACACGATAACAAACCTCCGCAAGGATTTGGTATATTTGTAAATAATAGGTTAGTTGTATATTACACCTATGAATCAGATATCAGCGACGGTTGGGAATCGCCCGAAGTACACAATAATTCCCCTGAAACACGAGAAAAAGCTCTCAAAATGGGAGCAAATATTATTCAATATGTTTTTAACCATTAGAATATGAGGAAAAGTATCAATAAAATATTGATTATTCAGACAGCTTTTATTGGCGATGCGATATTAGCAACAGCTTTGGTTGAAAAATTAAAATCTTTTTACCCACAAACAATGATAGATGTGTTAGTTCGGAAAGGAAATGAATCGATTTTCAATACCAATCCAAACGTAAGAAGAGTCCTTATGTGGGATAAGTCAAAGAAAAAATATAAGTCGCTTTTTTCTATTATTCACAAAGTAAGGAGGCGAAAATATGATATTGTGATAAACGTACAACGATTTTTTAGCACAGGTCTGATAACAACAATGTCAAGCGCGCCAATCAAAAGCGGATTTAAGAAAAATCCATTATCATTTTTTCTTCAAAACAAGGCAGAACATAAAATTGAGGGAGAACACGAGATTGATAGAAATCAAAAACTTATAGAATTTATTACCGACAGTCATGCTGCTAAACCAAAAATTTATATAACCGAAAAGGCTGATTTTAACGTTAAAAAATTTAAAAATCAAAAATATATTTGTATTGCTCCAGCCTCTGTTTGGTTTACCAAGCAATTTCCTGAAAGCAAATGGATTGAATTGATAAACAGTTTAAACAGAGATATTCGCGTTTATTTAATTGGCAGTAGCAGCGATTTTGAACTATGCCAAAGAATCGTTGAAAAAACTAATAACAACGTAGTAAATCTATGTGGTCAACTATCTTTGATAGAGTCGGCCGCATTGGTGAAAGACGCTGTTATGAATTTCGTTAACGATTCAGCACCATTGCACATATGCAGTGCCACAAATGCGCCTGTTACAGCTGTTTTTTGTAGCACCGTTCCCTATTTTGGATTTGGTCCAGTCGGAAATAACGGTAAAGTCGTCGAAGTTTCCCAAAAACTCTCTTGTCGTCCATGTGGATTACATGGTAGAAAGCAGTGTCCAGAAAAACATTTTAATTGCGCAGAAAAAATATCAATCAAACAACTACTTGATTGTATTCCAGACTATTGAGGTCTAATAAACAATAAACTACAAGACTATGTTTGAAAACATCATAAATCATTTTCCAGATTTTTGGTCAAACATAGGTAATGTGATCACCTTGGTTTATGCAATTACTATTATTGCTATAACAATCATTATTATAAGTCAAAATCGTTCGCCACACAGAACTTTGTCGTGGATATTAGTTTTAATTCTTGTTCCCGTAGTGGGAATTGTGTTTTACTTAGTGTTCGGACAGAACTACAGAAAGCAGAAAATTTTTAGTCGTAAAGGATTAGTTGACTTTATTAAACTCGAAGAACTTAGTGCAAAACAACTAAGCGACTTGGCAACTAAAACCTATATTCACGATCCCTATATTGAAGATAAAACTAAGATTGTCAGACTATTACTCCGAAATAGTAAAGCAATTTTAACAAATATCAACAAGGTCGCTATCCTAAATAACGGAGACGAGAAATTCAAGGCTATGTTTAAAGCTATGAACGAAGCTAAACATCATATACACCTTGAGTATTATATACTTGAGTCCGACAATATTGGAACGGAGCTTGGCGAGATTTTAATAAAAAAAGCCGACGAGGGAGTGAAAGTTAAAATAATATATGATGATGTTGGCTGTTGGAATCTTAAAAAGCAGTATATTAAAAAGTTAGAGGAACATGGTGTTGAGTTTGCCTGCTTTATGCCTGTAACATTCCCAATTCTTACAAAAAAAATTAATTACCGCAATCATAGAAAAATTACAGTTATCGATGGCAAAGTAGGGTTTGTCGGCGGAATAAATATTGCCGACCACTATATACATGGAAATCGCAAAATACCGTTTTGGCGCGATACACACATGATGACGGAGGGTCAAGCGGCTGTTGCTCTTCAAATAATTTTTGCAACAGACTGGTTTTTTCTGAAAAAAGAGCTGTTAGATGATCCTGTCTATTTTCCCGAACCTTTGATAGACGACAGAACATTAGTTCAAATAGTTGCATCAGGACCCGATTCTGATTGGGCTAGTATTATGCAGGCTTATTTTACTTCAATCACTTTGGCACAAAAGAATGTATATATATCTACACCATATTTTATTCCAAATGAAAGTATTTTAACTGCACTTAAAACAGCCGCTCTTAGCGGTATAGATGTTAAAATATTGATACCCGGGATAAGTGATTTAAAGTTTGTTTATTTTGCAACACTCTCTTTCGTTAATGAGTTACTTGAGGCTGGAATTGAGATTTATATATATCGTAAAGGCTTTAATCACAGTAAGATAATCATGGTGGACAATGCATTTTGTTCAATCGGAACAGCTAATATGGATTATCGGAGTTTCAGTCAAAATTTTGAAGTCAACGCATTGATTTATGATCCCGTAATTACCTCAGAGTTAACTTATTGGTTTTTTGAAGATTTGAAAGAGAGCGAGTTAATATATCTTGATGAGTGGGTTAAGAGACCTATTTTGCAAAAATTTAAAGCAAATATTGCGCGTATTGCCAGCCCGTTACTGTAAGGTACAAGGTAAAAGGCGATGCACTGAGCGTAGCCGAAGTGTACAAGATGAAAGAATTGTAAAAAGGTAAAAGGAGATAGTCTTTTTACTTTTACCTTTTACCTTGTCACTTGTCCCTAACTTGTCCCTTGTACCTTTATATCTAGGGTTCTGTAATTTTAAATCTCAGTCTTAATACTCCATTTTCCCATGAATGCGTTGTAATTGAGAATGTTCCTATTTCTGAGGTGTTTGATACATGTGGTCCTATACACGCACAATGGTCGTAATCGCCAATAGATACTATTCTAATGGTTTCGCCAACATCTTCGGGAAGTTTTGATGTATCGACAAACTTTTTTGCTTCGTCAAGTGTTACGAACCGTTCGGTAACAAAATGATTTTTACTCAACTCCTCGTTTACAACTCGCTCTATCTCTTTAACTTGTTCATCGGTAATGGGAGAGGAGAGTCGATAGTCACATTTTGATTTTTTTCGTTCTATATGTGCATTAAACGACCTGCCACAATTAAATTTTCTAACCATGGTTTGATTTAAAACATGCTCGGCAGTATGCATCGGGGGATAGTAGTTTTTCTCGCTCATAAATAATTTTCTTAATCTTTCAAGTTATTAATTCGTTGTTTTGATATCGTCTATAAGTCAAAAAAGAGTTTCGATGGTTATTGCGCATAGTCGAAATATTCCGCTCAACACATAGCTTCCCGTTCATTCGGTCACTGAGTTTATCGAAGTGACTGTCACAGGTTTCTTGTTGTGGCTTCGTTTGCTGTGCAATTAGCCTCCAAGAATGTTCATTAGTTTATTGATTATTTCAACTTTTCTTTCAAAAATTGACCCGTATATGAACTGTCACACATCGCAACCTGTTCAGGAGTGCCACAAACAACAATATTTCCGCCCTTTTCGCCACCTTCGGGACCTAAATCTATAATCCAATCAGATGATTTAATTACTTCTAAATTATGCTCAATTACAACGATTGAGTGTCCATGTTTTATGAGTGCGTCAAACGATGCCAATAGTTTGCTGATATCGTGAAAATGAAGACCTGTTGTGGGTTCATCAAAAACAAATATTATGGTGTCGGAACCGTCTCCCAAATCTTTTGAAAGATACGATGCCAACTTAACACGCTGACTCTCACCACCCGAAAGTGTTGACGATGATTGTCCTAAATGCACGTAATCGAGACCAACATCGGCTAATGGTTGTAGGTTTTTTGCAATCTTTTTAGCTAACGAGTTTTTTCCTTGACTAAAAAATTCAATTGCTTCGCTAACAGTCATTTCAAGAACATCGTAAATAGATTTGCCTCTATATTTTACACTCAAAACATCATCTTTGAAACGTTTTCCGCCACACTCTTCGCAAACAAGTTGCACGT
Source organism: Salinivirgaceae bacterium (assembly GCA_035366675.1). GTDB lineage: Bacteria > Bacteroidota > Bacteroidia > Bacteroidales > Salinivirgaceae > JAAYQU01. Next base: position 4,145 of record DAOSIN010000124.1, read on the forward strand.
CAGCCATAAATTGCATGCTGACAGTAGTAATTCCCTCTCCTTGACAGGCTTCACAACGTCCACCATCGGTATTGAATGAGAAATGCGAAGGTTTAAACCGCATTTGCACAGCTAATTGTTGATCTGAAAATAGTTTTCTTATATCATCGTAGGCTTTTATATAAGTCACTGGATTTGAGCGTGATGAGCGTCCAATAGGGTTCTGGTCAATAAACTCAACCCTTTTGTGTGTTTTAATGTCGCCATCAATTTTAATATGTTGCCCAACAAAGTCGGAGTGACCATTATATGCAATTTGCAGGGCAGGAACAAAAATCCCCTTTATAAGTGACGACTTTCCTGAGCCACTAACACCTGTAACTGTGGTAAGAACGTTTAAAGGAATATCGACATCAAATCCTTTCAGGTTATTGTGCCTTGCGCCAACAATTTTTATGCTTTTCTTAAATGGTCGTCTTTTGGCGGGTATCTCTATTTTCAGTGTTTTGTTCAGATAACCTGCTGTAAGGCTGTTCTCTTGCTTTAGAATGTCGGCTTTCTTGCCTGCAAAAATTAAGTTTCCGCCAAAAATTCCTGCACCGGGACCGATATCAATCACATAATCAGCTGATTGTATTATCTCCTCGTCATGTTCAACAACTAAGACCGTATTGCCCAAGTCTCTAAGTTTTTCCAAAACTTTTATCAAACGTTGCGTATCCCTTGAATGCAGCCCAATGCTCGGTTCATCCAAAATATATAGCGCGCCGACTAAATTAGAACCTAACGATGCCGAAAGCCTTATCCTCTGGGCTTCTCCGCCCGATAGAGTGTCGGAACGGCGATTTAAGGTCAAGTAACCCAAACCTACCTCTTTAAGAAAGCCTATACGATTTCTAATCTCTAACAGAACTCTTTCACTTACAACCTGTTCGTGTTTATCTAAAACCAAATTGTTAAAAATTTCGTCAAGCTCATTGATAGGTTTTTGCATAAGGTCGGGTAGGGAATAGCCTCCAATTTTCACATAATTAACCTCTTTGCGTAGTCGTGAGCCCAAACAATCAGGACAAGTTGTCTTTCCCCGATAGCGACTAAGCATAACTCGATACTGTATTTTATACAGGTTTTTTTCAAGCATTTCAAAGAAGCTGTTAATTCCCTCAAAGTATTGATTACCAGTCCAAAGCAATCGTTTTTGTTCGTCAGTAAGCTCGAAGTATGGTTTGTGAATTGGAAAATTGAATTTTGATGCGTTGCTAATTAATAGATTATTAAACTCTTTCATAACCTCGCCACGCCAGCAGGCAATAGCACCCTGATATATCGACAAGCTTTTATCGGGTATTACCAGGTTTTCGTCTATCCCGAGCGTTTGTCCGTATCCATCACAGCGTTTGCATGCGCCCATAGGGCTGTTATAACTAAAAAGATGTTCGGTTGGCAGTTCAAACTCTATCCCGTCAAGTTCAAATCGGTCTGAAAAATGCTGATAATGAGATGTCTCTGGAATGTAGATTGAACATTTGCCGTGTCCCTCGTCGAAAGCTGTTTGGACAGAATCTGCCATGCGCGACATATTGTCCTTTTCTGTCGATACGACTATCCTGTCAACTACAACGTAACTATCTGTTTTTTTGTTTATTAAGCTGTAATCTGTAAGCTCCTCTATATTAATAACCTCATTTGCCGATAATATTCGTTGGAATCCGTGTGCTAAAATTCGTTTTAAATCCGCTTCAACATTTTTTATCTGAATAGGAGTTAGAATCATTGCCCTTGTCCCCTCATTCAGAGAGGTTATATAATCGACAACATCTGTAACTGAGTGTCTTGAAACCTCTTTGCCAGAAATAGGCGAAAAAGTTCTTCCCACGCGTGCAAACAGAAGTCTCAGATATTCGTATATCTCCGTAGATGTTCCGACCGTTGAGCGTGGGTTGCTCGAACCAACTTTTTGTTCAATGGCAATCGCGGGCGGAATACCTTTAATGGAGTCAACAGCGGGCTTATTTATCTTT
>DAOSIN010000125.1:0-6137 GCA_035366675.1 Salinivirgaceae bacterium
AAGTACACGTTTTTTAGGTGCAGCCTTGGTTACCAAATTCACAGAACCGCCGATAGCATCAGCCTCCATGTCAGGTAACAAGGTTTTATTCACTTCAATTGTAGAGATCATATCGCTTGGAATAAGGTCCATTTGCACGTTACGGTTGTCACCCTCGGCACTTGGCACACGTCCACCGTTGAGTGTTACTGAGTTAAGAGCAGCTGAAAGTCCACGCACCACGATGTTTCGAGCCTCACCCTGGTCGGCTTGCATTGTTATACCGGGAATGCGCTTGAGTGCGTCACCCACGTTGGAGTCGGGGAAACGACCTATATGGTCTGCTGCCACCATGTTGGTAATATTGCTGTTATTTTTTTCAATGCTGAGTGCGCGTGCCTGACCCTTGACCGCCTCTCCCACAATAACTACCTCTCCAATTGTGTATACCTCCTCCTTGAGTTGGATATTTAAAACAGTTTCCTTGCCAGCAGACACCTGAACAGGGGCTGTAAACTCTTCATAACCAAGATATTTAACACTTAACACGTATTCTCCAACGGGTACGTCAAGAAAACGATAATTCCCTGTCAATTCGCTGAGAGTATAACGATTGTCCTTGTCAAGTCTAAGTACAGCACTTGGCAAACCAAGACCTAACTCATCGACTATTGTACCAGCTATAGTTCCGGTATTTCTCTCAGATGAACCGTCATGCGTATAAGCCGGCGTATGCGCAAGAAGTTGTACAGGTACTAACAAAAGTACTGCTACAATTGTCACAATAAAGTGTTGAAGGATATTTTTCCTTCTACTCACTTTAATTTCATTTGAGTTGTTACAACAACCTTGTATTAACAAGTTGTCGTGTTGTTTTTTTTCAAAATTTGTAATTGATGTCATTGCAAAGTAAAATTAGTTTAGTTACATATATTTTAATTAGCTTTGTCCTTGATTTTGTAGATCTTATTTGCTTTTCAATATAGTCCCGTAAAATCAGAACTTTAGCAAAGTTGTGTAAATAAAAGAAGCAATCCTATAGCATTACAAAAAGTTATTATTTTCTTCACATTAAGGTTTCAAAAACTTAACATTATCTTAACAGTAGGCGTTAAGTTTTTAAACAATGTGTTTAATTAAGTAGCTGTTTTATAATGTATTATGTCAAAATGTTTGTTTATGATACTAGGAGCTCATAGATTGATCACAAACTTTATTTTTTAGGAAATATATTTGGATTAAACCACCTATTTAATAATTAGTTTTAAGTCTTAGATTAAAACAGTTAGAGTAGTTTATGCTGACCAAACAAACACCAAATATGAAGTTGAAACATATATTTATAATCTCACTACTATTAGTAGTTGCAGGAACTACAATGAAAGTTTATAAAGTGGGAGAAGAAGTACTTGCGTTAATAATACTATTGTTGGGGTCATTAGGTTTTTTGGTAACGCATATGTTGTTTATTCGTAAAATAACGAAAAAATAGTTATATTCGTACTTAGTGAATTCTATTATAGACTAAACTATTAAAAACATTAATCTATGAAAAAGATTTGTACCCTATTTCTATTGTTAACATTTGGATTGATTACTAAGGCAAATCCATTTGTACCGCCGAAAATTGAAATATCTGAACTGTATTTCGATGAATTAGGAAACTGGAAACTCGAATTAGAATACGAGCATTTAAATGTACCCTACTATGATTACGCTGTTACATTTTATTCAACAACCGATACAGCACACCTTTATGATTATAATATTTTTTACTCAGGAAGAGTTTTTGTCATCACAGCAGACAGTCTTGACACAGAGTTTTATATTAATAGATTTGCTGATACGATAAAAATTGACGTCTATTTTAGTGGTTATTTAGTCAATAGTGATATGCTTGTATTTGGTAATCTGTCCGGAGCATCAATAAATTATCCAAGAGAAGGGCAGTCAATAAGTAGATACAACAACCATTACATGAAAGACAATTCTCCAACTATTGGTATGCGAAATGATACAATAGGGGCGTGCGGAACAATAAAAGGAACAATTTACGACATATTTTCGGAGCCAGTTAGCTCCAAGACCTTTCGTTTAGATAATCGTTTTGAAACAAATGAAAACGGAGAGTTTTTCGCAAGAGTATATTCTAAACCTTCAACTTTCAGTGATATTTACTATGTAATAGGAGGAGAACATCCAAGTCAACTTGTGTCAATAACAGAAATTTCTTACGTAATGGAACCCGACTCAGTTATAGAGTTAGATATATACTTACTCGATACATTGAAAGTAGGAATTGACGATATGAACATATCAAACTTCCCTGTTTCTGTCTATCCAAACCCAATTTCAAAAAGCGGAACGCTAAAAATTGATATAGATTTACCGATTAATACGTCGAATATTTATGTTGAAATAACCGACCTGAACGGAAAACTTATTGTTAAAAAGAAAGTTAACGAAATGTCAAGCACAATAACAGCTCCAGACAAAGGCGGTTTTTATATTCTCACGATTTTACTCGATTCAAAAGTTATTTCAACGCACCGTATTGTTGTAGATGAATAGATTGGCTTTAATTTTACTTTTAGTAGTTCCAATAAATATATTTGCTCAACGTGAGTTTGAATTTATTGGTGAAAGCATCGATTTTGCCATTAATAGCGAGCGATTTGAAATAAATGGTATTTATTATTTTCTAAACAACTCGGAGCAGGAGATAAGACGAACCATTTTATTCCCCTTTGCCCGAAATACTGATTCTGTAGTTGTTAAGCGAATTTATAACCTCACTTATCTAAGAAACATTGATTATCAGCAGTTAGAAAACGCAGTTGCGTTTAGCCTTATTGCTCAGCCAAAAGACACTGTTAAGGTTAATATTGCCTATTCTCAAAACAGTGTTAGAGAAAATATTTACATATTAGAAACGACCCAAATGTGGGGACAAGCTCTGAAAAAAGCCGAATACTCACTAACTTTTGATACATCAGTACAGATAGATAGTTTATCGTTAAAACCTGACTCTTTAAGTAACAACGTGTATTACTGGAAAAGAGAGGATTTTTATCCAAACGAGAATTTTAAAGTATGGATTAGTCCATAGCAAGCTCAACCCACGTGCCTACGGTCGCTGAGTCTAATCGAAGCAACCTAATATTTAACTCTCAATAATTTTTATCTCGTGTGTTAATTTTAAAAACTCTTTGTACATTGCACTGACTCCACAATAGCGTTCTTGGCTAAGATTAATTGCTTTATTTATTTTTTCCGGATCTAAATTTTTCCCCTTAAACTCATAAATCATATGCATAGTTGAATAAACCATTGGATGCTCTTTTGTCAAATCGGCAGATACTTTAACGTTAAAGTCATCTAAATCAACGCGCATTTTTTTTAGAATGGAAACTACATCCATGCCACTACAACCGGCTAGAGCCAGCAGCATAAGTGGTTTTGGGCGAGGTCCTTTGTCTTCGCCACCTGCGGCTGAGTCAGCATCTAACATCAGTTTGTGTCCGTTTACCTCTCCCTCGAAAGACATATTGCCTTTCCAATTCATTGATATTTCATGTTTCATATTATGTGTGATTAATTGGTTTCTACAGTTGGTATTGAAAATACCGTGCCAAATATCTATATATCTAAATATGTTTATATTGTTTTGCTCTCATCTTAGATTATCAATCTTATAACAATCTATAAAACAAATAGTTTTAAAGGTATAATGCTAATAAAAATATAAAATATTTAGATAAAAACTCTATTTTTGTTAAAAATTCAGAAAAGTGTATCTACAGATTTTAAAACAGATAAAAAACGGCACTCTTCCATCTACTGATAAGCATCTTTTAGTGGCAACAAGTGGTGGTGTCGATAGCATGGTTTTATTATCATTAATGCATAGGGTTGGATACAAAATTAGCGTTGCACACTGTAATTTCAATCTCCGCCCCGGCGATTGCGACCTTGACCAGCAATTAGTTGAAATGTTCTGCAATAAATTGGGAATAGATTGTCTTGTAAAATCCTTTGACACAATCAGTTATGCAAAATTGCAAAAAATCTCAGTCGAGATGGCAGCACGTGATCTGCGGTACAGTTGGTTTGCACAGTTAAAAAAAGAACTTAATATCGATTTTATAGCGACCGGACACCATTTGAATGACAATGTCGAGACAGTTTTGTTAAATATGACTCGCGGCACAGGTTTGCGGGGTTTAACAGCGATGACGGCGGTACAGTCTTATATTATAAGACCGTTACTTTTTGCTGAAAGAGAACGTATCATACAATATGCCGTTGCCAACAATATTCCCTTTCGTGAAGACTATACAAATAGCGACAACTCAATACCGAGAAATCTTTTTAGAAACGTAGTAATTCCGGAATTTGAGAAAATTAACCCATCGTTTCTCGAAACGATGAAGAGAAATATTGATGTTTGGAACGATTGGTATCAATTTTCAATTAAACAACTTCAAACCGTTTGCGACACGATAGTAAGTCAAAACAGCAATGGCATTTTTGTCAGATTAGATACAAATATTGACAAATCTACCCTGAATCTTGTGCTGTTTGAATTTTTGTCAGATATGGGATATAGTGGAAATCGCGCTCTTGAATATCTGAAAATAGTTGATTCTCAGGCAGGTGTATATATTAAAACAGAAAAACACTATCTTGTCCGAGAACGTAATGGCGTGTTAATTACTGACTTAGATTTATTTGAAGATTTTCAGACTGTTACAATTGAATCTATACCATTTTACGGTACCGAAAAAATTGGTTTAACCATAGAGTGCAGCAATACAGACCAAACCAATCAGTTTAAAACCAACAGTTTTGTCGAGTGTGTTGATTTTGAGAAAATTACGTTACCGCTGACAATCAGAAGATGGCAAAAAGGTGACAGATTTTTTCCTATCGGAATGAATGGTTCCAAGAAAGTAAGTGACTATCTGACAGATATAAAGAAGAAGTCTGTAGAAAAACAACAACAACTTGTTCTGACTGACCAGAATGGAATTATTTGGGTAATAGGGCTACGTTTAGACAAACGTTATGCAATTACTAATCAGACTATAAGATTTTTGATGTTGAAATGGAACACAGGACACACTAAGCACACAGATTAAACGGATTTACACAGATTTGTTTTCAGTTTTCAAATAATCAACTGAATGTCTGGATATTGTAGAGACGGAGCATGCTCCGTCTCTTAATTATCTTAATAATTCAATATAAAAAATTAAAAGCAATAACAATTAATTACTGATTCACATAAAATCAAAATATTATAATAATGCCATATTATTACATTTCTTCTTAATGTCCCTTAATTCCTTAATGGTTTAATATTAATAATTTTTAATGCATTGAAACTCAGGCGTTTCAAAAGACAAACAAATCCAACATCATGTTTTTGAACTCCCTGTTGTTAACTTCGATTTGAATAAATCAAAACAAACCGTTACTTTTACAAGTTAAAATTAATTGAGATTATTGTTAATTAGGTTTAAAAATATTGAAAATGGTATTTAACCATTGATAATTGACATATTAAATTTATGTGTTTCAAAAAGAAAAAAGAGATAAAAGAAATAACAGAGAAAAAAAAGAGAGTCAGACCTTTTAAACGCCGATTTCGTCTTGTTATGATGGATGACAGTAACTTTGAAGAGGTTTGGTCGTTCAGGCTGACGTTGGGTAACATTGTTTACAGTATATCACTAATTATATTAATTTTTATTTTGGTTGGTGGAATTTTAATGACATTTACACCACTAAAACATTGGATACCAGATTATCCCGATGCCAAAATCAGGCAAGGAATTATCGATAATTCTATTAAAGTTGATAGTCTTGCACAACTAATTGATATACAGGATCAATATATTGTCAATTTGAAACAGATATTAGCGGGAGATATCAAGACAGAAACGCCATCATTGAAGAGTTTGAGCGAAAATCGCCTCGAAATTATTGATTCTCTGAACCAGCGAGAGTTCGATTCGATTGTCCGAGAAAAAGTTGAATTTGATAGACAAACAAGTGTTTCTGTTTTAAAAACACCTGTTAGTCAGACAAATATCTCTACGTTGCAGTTTTTTCCTCCTGTTCAAGGAGTTGTCTCCAGCTCCTTTAATTCGAAA
>DAOSIN010000126.1:0-6136 GCA_035366675.1 Salinivirgaceae bacterium
TCTTGCCAGACTGTTGTTGGTAGCCGTTATTGATTCCTAGTTATTGTTATTGGACCTGCATAATATCTGTCAGTTGTATTTGATATAATTAAACCATACAAGATTATACTCTGACCTGGTTGTAAGTTGTTTTGAATTTGGATGTTGTCAAGATAATACCAACCTATTTGATAAGGACGTGCATTAATTAAATTTGAACCACATATACCATTCTGTTTTAGATAAAAATTACCATTATTTTGAAATGTTCCAGACACCTTTTCCATTCTTAAAGTAATAGTTGATGATGTTATTTGAGTAACTGCTAACTTTATTACATTTGGATAAACAGGAAAGTTAGGATTATCAGAACAATTGCCATAAAGGGTAGTTGAACCAGAAGTATAAACATTAATATTCGGACTAACTGTATATGTAGGACTATTATTAATACCAGTTCCACTAACAAATATAGTGTTATTTCCACTTGTGGCATTTGAGGAAACAACTATATTACCTGAAAAATAACCAGCACTTTGAGGTTGAAACTTGATATTAACATTTTGTGTTTGATTAGGTTGTACATTGAAAGATTGATTGCCTTGTACAATAAATCCTTGTGGTAATGTAATTCCACTAACTGTCAAGACACTATTTCCTATATTCATAACTGTTAAGGTTCTTGTTTGTTCGCTTCCTACATTAACATTACCAAAAGACATATCACCTGATAATTCTATGATCCTTGTTTCCGTATTTTGGACTCCTGTTCCGTTAACAAATCTGGTATTATTTCCACTTGTGGCATTTGAGGAAACAACTATATTACCTGAAAAATAACCAGCACTTTGAGGTTGAAACTTGATATTAACATTTTGTGTTTGATTAGGTTGTACATTGAAAGATTGATTGCCTTGTACAATAAATCCTTGTGGTAATGTAATTCCGCTAACTGTTAAGACACTATTTCCTATATTCATAACTGCTAAGGTTCTTGTTTGTTCGCTTCCTACATTAACATTACCAAAAGACATATCGCCTGATAATTCTATGATCCTTGTTTCTGTATTTTGTGGCGATGTGGTAAATTTAAAAGGTTGCGAATAATTAGATGAAACACCATTTTTAAATACTTTTACTGACCAATAATATGTTGTATTTGGTTGAGAATTAGACCAACTATACGAATTAAAGGAATATTGACCTGATGTAGGGTGATTCAACAATAAATTTGAGTTTACAGGAAAGCCATTTGATTCATTCCAACCTTGTAGACTACTTGAAACTTGAATTCTGTAAACTGAATTACCTCCAACATTCTGCCAAGAAAAATTAATAGGGTTATTTAAATTTGAAGAATTATTGGCTGGCAAATAAAGAGTTGGTGAATTTTGTGAGGAATTGTCATCATTGTAAGCAATATACGCTTGATCTATATAACTACTGCCTACTAAACTATAATCGACCCATAAAAACCCATTTTGTCCCCATCTACTTCCCCAAGAATTTAAAACTTTAAAAGCGTTTAAATTATCATTCCAACCACATACAACCATAGCGTGATATTCGTCGTCACTTGGGGATGTATTATCCTTCCAAATTTTATTGCCATTAATATTTTCTAAGTTATGAAATCCATGATTTAAATGAGCTGCAATAATTATTGGTTTATCATCATATAATGCATATTTAAATGAGGAAACATTTTGAGGAATTGTACTCCAACTTGTGATTTTGTTTTCTGCGGCATAATCAACTTGTTGTTGATTAGGTTGTGTACTACATTCACTAGGATTATAGCCCATTTGAGATAAAGTACAAACACCTTGATTTTTTAACAATTCTAAGGCATCTGTAATGCGAGAACCTGCAAGACAATCCCCTACTTTTATTTGATTGAAAACATAAGACGGACTACAGTAAGTATTATTATTGTAATTTAAATTGAATTCTTTTTTTCTATAATAACTTTGCATCCCATAAGCAACAGCCCAAGCTGTACAAGAACCCTGTTTACCCTGATTTCCAGCTACTGGTAAATCTAGAATATGAGATGAAGGCAAACTACCAGTAGTTGGGTAAGTATAGCTTGGAAATTGATTGTAATTTTCGGGTTTAGGCAATAATCCAGTAGAAAAACTTTCTTGATTATTATCATCATCTTTTGAACAATTATTAAAAACAATAATTATTAAAAATAAAATAAAAAAAGTTTTAAAGTGTCTCATTTTTATATTCTTTTAAAGTTATTTTTGTTTATAATGGCTACCAACATATAATTTACGAAACAAAGTTACAATATTCGTAGGTAAATTCAACTATCAAATGCATTTTTTTAGATTTTAAAAAAAAATCAAATGGTTTTTGATAATTTAGATGTTTTACAGGTATATTGTTCAATTTGCACTCTATTTTGCATATATTCATCATGTCGTATTTTGTTATGGGTTTATTTTTAGAAATGTATTGTCTAATTAATTTGTCATAATTTCAACTTGTCAATTTTCCTAATAACAATAGAGTGTGAAAAACATTTTAATTTCCATCAAACTCAAAATTTACTTTTATCAACTAATTGACGTTCATTTGATAGAGAATTGTGTTTTTTATTTTATAAAAGTCCAATCTTTTATATAACTTCACAATGCACTATGTACATTGCTAATCATAAATCCCCTATTTCCCCCAATTCCCCTATTTCCCCAGATGGGGAATTGGAGGAATTGAGGAAAATTTTATCCTACAAATATAAATCCCAACCGCTTAAAAGCAAGGCAATAAAAGCATAAACCCCGGTCACAATTTTAAAAAACCAAATCCTTTTTAATTCCCCTTTGCCATATTAACAACCTACTTTTACCTTTAGCCATGAGCCTTTTACCACAATTGTTTATGGCTCATTGAAAAAGCTTTTACCTTTATGAGATTTATAAACTTTTAACTGAACGGAAATGGAAGAGCAATCACAAAAAAAGCCCCTCGACCGTTGATGTACAAGACATTTTAGAAGTCTTGGGACAACACAACTTTTCAAGTGAAAAGCAAATAGAGTTACTACACGTACTCAATTTTGCTTTATACAAAAAGCAATATCCGCAGGACACCTGCGGAATTCTTGAAAGAAAAATAAAGCTCCTCGAACTAACGAAACACGAAACACCCGAACAAGACAATCAAGAACAGAGTAGCCGGAGGCGCACTCAAAAAGTAACTACAGATGTACTTTTATTTATTTTGCAAAAATCGGGTATAACAGCACTTTCTGACGACAAAGCAAAAATAGCACGTTTGATTAGTTATCTCACCGATTTTTCCGAAGAAAAAATTAGGCAACGCCTGTCAAACCCCGATGAGTTAACCTCATATCACAGAAAAGAAGTAGAAACAATAAATAAAATTCTGACAGACTTAAACCTCAATATATCACTTAATTACAATAAGCAACGATAATTTGTAACCAGTTACAGTAACCGGTTACAACCTCGTTTTGCCTATTTCTTTGTAGCACGATTTTAATTAAAATCGTGATTTTCTTTTTATTGGCACAAAAGAAAATCCAACCGCCGAAAAAGAAAAAATATGTTTTCCGAAAATCTATCATTTAACGATGTGCCCAAAGCCGTAGCACATTTAATTGACAAGGTTGAAAATATTGAAACCTTGTTGCTTTCAAAGCAATCTCAAGCGCAAGAGAGCGACCGTTGGTTAAACCTCGATGATTTATGCGAGTATCACCCCGACCACCCCGCTAAACCTACGGTTTACGCATGGGTAGGTAAACGCTTAATCCCTTATCATAAGAAAGGCAAAAAGCTGATGTTCCTAAAAAGCGAGATTGACAGTTGGCTAAAGCAGGGCAGGCGCAAAACTGCAGCCGAAATCCAAGCCGAAGCCAAAAACTATATAACAGACAGAAAAGCAACAACGAACAACGCAACACGCTGAGCAAGAACGTTACACTCGGTCACTGAACATGTGTTTCGATGATTGCTGAGCTGGTCTAAGCACAGGCTTAACAACCATCGAAGTGACCAAGAAAATTGCTTATTGTTCATTGCTAATTGCTATTGTATATTATTAAGGACGCCCTCCTCCCCGGAGGGGTTTGGGGAGGTTATTTTCTAATTTTCAACACAACCACAAATTAAAATGAGCGAGCAACTATTGTTAGTCACTATCTTAAAAGACTACTTTCTAAACAGCAACGAGCCCTTAGCCGTTGACATCCGTAAATATTTAGCAGGAACAGACAGCCCAATTCCAACCGAAAAGCCCAACGTTAACGCCGAGCTTTCAGATTGGCTCGACGGTCAAGACGTAATGCAAGCATTACACATTAGTCCGCGAACCTTACAGAATTGGAGAACAAACGGCACTTTGCCCTATTCGCGTATCGGCAACAAAATTTATTATCGCCGACAGGACATTATTAAAATCCTGAACGACAACTATATAATGTTCAAACACCAAAACAGAAACAAAGGCAATGATAAGTAAAGAAACCATTTTGAACAAAACGCATTATGGATTACGGATTTACAGCCACATATTGCGCTTATACTACACCAACGAAGTTGTATTAAGATTGACAGGAAGAGATTGCGATTTATGCCGTAATCCTTTCAATGCCAATAAAGAAACGCTACATATTTTCATTGAAAAAGAAAATATTTTAGGCAACGCCTTAGACAACGAATATGCACGCCACGAGGATAGCGCAAATGCTATCCCTACGGGCGATGCGTTCGACTTCGCCGAACTGCACTATAAACAGCAAGGCGAAGAACTATTGCAAACCCTAAATAAAGAACTAAATTTAAAAATTGGCGAAAAAACAAATTTCATTTCGCAAAATCATAATAACCGTAATCACAGTAATCATAATAATCTCACAAATCACACTCCAGACCGTTTATTCTCCTTTTACAAATCCCCAATAACAAACATCAAGCCCTACAGTAAAGCCACTTTGCGACAAGTCTATAATGCCATAGTTGGCGATTATTACAAAGCCACCACCGCAAAATTGCGAGCAATTTCCGATGTCGCGCAAGCCCGACTGTTCAAAGCTGCAAACTTCGATTATTGCACCTTTTCGGGTGTGTTCACAACCCGAAACGACAAAGCACTAATTAAACATTCGGGCTTACTGTGTCTCGACTTTGACAACTTAAAAAACGTTAGATTACTGCGTAATCAACTATTAAAAGACGAATATTTTGACACGCAACTAATTTTCATTAGCCCTTCGGGTAATGGTTTGAAGTGGATAATATCAATAGACATCGCCACCACACTAAACAACACGCTCGTTAAGCCTGCCCAAACGGTCGTTGAGCCAGTCGAAATGTCAACCCAACAAAAAATCAAAACCGCTCATAGCGAATACTTCTCCGCCGTTGCAAATTACATTTTGCAAACCTACGGCGTAGCCGTAGATAAATCTGGGCGCGACCTTTCGCGCGCCTGTTTCCTGCCACACGACCCACAAGCATTTATCAATCCTGTTTACTTGAAATAACTATGAGCAAGAAAAAATTCAATCCCAAAGATTGGGCAAACCCCAATAATAAAACCGCCAACAATAAAAACGCACCTACCACTACTAACCATAGACCACTATACACCAACCACCAATCACTATACACCAACCACCAATCACCGCACACCAACCCCTATAACGACATCGAAATAATAACCCAAAGAATTGAATCCACAGCCACCGACATAGCACCCAATTATCCCGATTGGCGAGATTTAGGCTTCGCCCTCGCTGACGCTTTGGGCGAAAACGGACGGAGCTACTACCACCGTTTAAGTTGTTTTTACCCAAAATACAATAAAATCGAAACAGATAAACAGTTTAACAACTGTCTAAAAGCCCACGGACACGGCATAACAATAAAAACCCTGTACCACTTGGCAAAATCCGCAGGAGTTGAAATTGCCATTTTGCCAAATTGCCAAAATAGCAAAATGGCAAAAATGGCAAAACTCAAAACAACCCCACAACAAAAAAAACAGCCAAGCAAAAAACAACCCATTTCCCCAAATTCTATGAATGGGGAAATAGGGGAAATGGAGGAATTGGGGGAAATGGAGGAAATGGAGGAAAAACCACTGCCAACAATACCCAAAACACTCTATAAAAACCTGC